>JBAUOX010001106.1:0-3095 GCA_049579985.1 Isosphaeraceae bacterium
ATGCCGTCGAGGATTTCTTGGATGGCGGCTTGAAAGTCGGCAAACTTCGGATGGTAGCGGCCGTAGAGGGCACGACGTTTGGTGAACTTCCACAAGCGTTCGATCAGGTTCAGGTTGGGCGAGTACGCGGGGAGGAACAACAGCGTGATACCCAACTGAGTGGCCAATGCCTTGACCGCAGCGTTGTGTTGATAGCGGGCGTTGTCCAACACCAGCGTGATCGGTCCGGTCAGACCCAACGCGGCTATCTTCCGCAACAGTTCGCTCATGGTCTCGGTGTTGACGACCGTGGTGTTGGTCACGGTGATCAGTTGGCGCGTCACCGCATTCCACGCCCCCAACACATTGAACCGCTGACGACCCGAAGCCGCACGCACGAAGATCCGCGTGAACGACCACAGGCAACACAAGAAGGTCCCGAACACGAAATGGGCCGCGTCGACGAAGAACACGTGACCTGCGCCAGCTTGGGCGGCGGCTAGGACTGGCTTCAGTTTGGTCTCGAGAAAAGCGGCTTGGTCTGCAACGTGCTCGGCCAAGTTTTTTTTGGCGGCACGGGGATCGCACGGACCCGGTTAAACTTCAGGCCCAGATCCTTGAGGAACTTGCGCACTTGGCTGGGACCGCGGCGCAACCCGGTCAGTTGAAAGATGCGTTCGCACGCCTCGGCGATCGTAGTGGCCGGTTGCTTCTCGAAGGACTCGCGGATCAAGTCGCGATAGGCGGCCATCTCGCTCACCGGACGATTGAGATTCCACTGCCGGAGACCGTCCAAGCCCCCCTGCCGAAACGCGGCCACGTACCGCTGGACGGTGGCCCGACTGACTCCGACAGCCTTGGCCGCTTGCTCACGCGTGAGCCCGGTGTGCAACAACCAAAGCACGAGCATCTTTTCGCGGATTCGGAGGTTCGGATGACAGCATCGTTCCTCGTTGACGACGCGTTGCTCTTCCTCGGTCAACTGCACGCGAAACCAGGCCATGGTGTTCCTCCTTGCGTGATGTCACAATCAGGATAACCGCTTGCTTTCTACCAGAGAGTTGTAACACAATCCTTGACTCATGGAAACGTCTCATTCCGCGCCGCGCGAGGTATAACAACACGATGGAAGGCTTATGGACGGGGGTGCGCAACTTCCTGAGGCCGTTCCGGAGTGTCACAAAATGGTATCTTAAGCAATATGTTGCCATGTGCGAATGTGCATGCACCGTCCGGGAGGCGACGTCGGACTTCCTACGAGCGCTCCTGGGAATCAAGGTTGTTACCAATTTCGGCCCATGAGCCGTTGTTTCTTGCCTGTTCCTCAGCGCGGCGGCTCATCGGGGCCGGCCAGGAAGTCGACCGTCCTGCGAATGCCAGGCAGAAGGTAGCCGATGGCCGAGTAATGGCCGCAGTCGTACCAGTCGATCGGAGGACGTCCTGCCGCGTTCCAGAGCGCCAGGGTCGATGCGGGGGGAACCACTTCGTCGACCTTGCCCGCGATCATGAGCAGCCGCTTGCCCTCGAGCCGGTGGGCGTAGGTCAGCGGATCGAAGGGCTCTGTCAGCGCCTTGAGGTCGGCGATCGTGCGGCCGGCAGCCTCCCAGGATTCCCGGAACTTGGCTGTTTCGGGCATGCCCCAGAGGATCCGCGACAGGTCGCCTCCGGCCAGCAGAAAAACGCCGGACCGGACGGCCGGGTCCACGGCCGCCACGATCGACGCGATGATTCCCCCCAGGCTGATCCCGGTGACTCCCAGGCGCGATGGATCGACGCGGGGGCGGCCGGCCAGCCAGCAGATTGCTCGCCGGACGTCGCAAACTCCCTGCCGCATCGCCGTCACCGTGCGCTCGATGTCCGCCGTCAGGAACTTCCGCGGTACCGGCGATGGCCCTGCCTTGGGCCGGCGCTCACCGTAATAAGGAAGCTTCAAGAAAAGGGCCGCGACACCCCGATCCGCCAGCCGCGCGGCCATGTACCGCGATAACGGAAAGTCGGATCCCAGGATGTGCAGCACCACGACCGCGGGCCGACGCCCGGTGAACCCGATCGGATCGAAAAACTCGGCGTGGACCACGTTGTTCTCCACGTCCGGCGTCGTGATCGGTGAGGGGAAGCGAAGCAGGGACACCGTGTACCGGGGCGTCGCCAGGGCCGGTTCGAGCTCGTACCAAAACGTCTCGGCCTTGAGCCGGAACCGTTCCGGAACCGATGATTCTTGCGGCGACGGCAGGTACACGACGTTGCCGCGCTCCGGACTGCCCAGCACGATCACTGAGCACAACACGAGCGGATGGAGAAGCAAGCTCGACCTCCCTGGCTGCTCAAAACGACCGGTGTGGCGTTGTTTTCCATCCCTGATGCGGTTAGATTAGCCGCCAACCGCATTGCGGGAAAGGGAGTTCCTGCCGATGGAAGTCTTGGCCGATCGGGTTCGTCGTCTTGAACCCCAGAGAATCTGCATCATCAAACCAACTTCCCTCGGCGACGTCGTACATTGCCTACCCATCCTGCCCGCGCTTCGCGTGTTATTCCCAACCTCCCAGGTTAGCTGGGTGGTGAATGTCGCATTTCGAGGCTTGCTCGACGGTCGTCCCGACCTGGATCGGGTCATTACCTATGAACGGGGCGGTTCGGGGATCTCGTCGCGCGGGGCGACGGCCACCGCGCAGCTTTGCGCCCGGCTTCTGAGCGAGAAATACGACCTGACGATCGACTTGCAAGGGCTCTTGCGTTCCGGCCTGATGACCGCCGCGACGCGGGCGCGGGTTCGCGTCGGCATGGCCGACGCTCGCGAGGGAGCCCGCTGGTTCTACACACATCGCGTGGCGGCTTCGCGGCATCAGTTGCACGCGGTTGACCGCGTTCTCCGTGTCGTGGCGGCGCTTGGCCTGAAGGGATTCGAGCCCTCTTTCCATATTCCCCTCGGCGAGCAAGACATGCTCTGGGCCAGGGAAACCCTTGCTTCGGTACCGCGGCCCCGCCTGATCCTCAATCTGGGAGCGCGATGGCTGACCAAGCGATGGCCCCCGGAGCATTTCGCCGAGGTCGCCAGGCGAGCGGTCGCGGAATTCAGCGCCGGGCTGGTCTGCGTGGGATCACGCGCGGACCTTCCG
>JBAUOX010001107.1:0-1764 GCA_049579985.1 Isosphaeraceae bacterium
GCCGAAAGGCCGATAGATCGATTTTCGTTTTTTCACAAGATTTAGAAGTTTTAACCTGGAGGAGAGAAACGAAGCATTCACCGCCCCGGGAGAATCAGCCTCGACACCGGAACTGGCTAACCGCCGACGTCCACGGCCAGCACGATCAGTGAATCCCCATCCCGAAGCGGTGTCGATGGATCGGTCGTGAACCGCTGACCGTTGAGGTTCAGCGTGTAGGCCGGCTGCAGCGAACCCTCACTGCTGAGCACCGAGCCCAGGAGCGCGGGACAGGCACGCGACAGGGCGCGGGGGGCTGCGCCAATGTCCGCCGCCTCGACCGCCAGTCGGCTGGCCCCGGCGCGTAACCGAGGGACCCCAAACAGCTCTACATGCACGCGCGGCGGACGGGGCTCGTTGCCGGCCGTGGCCGTGGCCGGGTCCGGCACTTCATGGCCGGCCATGGTCAAGGCCGATTGGTAATCTTCGGGCGTGTTCAAGTTCCGCAACGTCAAGAGGTCAGGGTCCTCGCATCGGAGCTCGTCGACTACAACGATCCGCGCACGCAGGACATCAATCAGGAACGCGGGGCGGAGGCGGCCGCTCCGCAACAGCGAGTCGCACGCCGGCAGAACCGAGGCCCGACGGTAAAGTGCGGCGAGCGGGTGGAGAAATCCGTCACAGCGGGGGATGGCCAGGTCGTGATCCCCGATCAGCGCGACAAGCCGGTCGATCCAGGCCGGCTGGAGGAAGGGCACGTCGGTGGCCGTCGCATAGGCCAGCTCGACTTCATCGGGCAAAGCGGCGAGCCCGGCGGCCAGCCCTTGCAGCGGCCCCCGTCCGCGAAGGGGATCACGGGCAACCAGCACCGCTGCGGGCAAAGGTGGAAGTTCCTGGCCAGGTGCCGCCACGACCACGATCGGTCCGGTCACGGTCGACACCAGCCGCACCACGCGCTGGAGCATCCGCTCCGGACCGAAGGGAAGCCAGGCCTTGGGTTGACCCATCCGCCGGCTCTCACCGCCGCACAGAATCACCGCTCCCACGATCAAGGTCGGTCCTCCTCTCCGTCGGTCAAGAAGCCGATCTCGGCGAGCCTGGATCGTGTCTCGGCTTTGTCCCAGAGCCCGCGGAAGGCCGAGACGGCGGGACGATCCCAGCGGTCGGCGGGTACGGCGAAATCATACCGCTCGGCACGTAGCGGCAGGAACGCCAGCCCGTAGGCACGGGCGACTGGCTCGATGGCCACACCCCAGTCGGCGCGGCCCTGGCTGACCGCCGCGGCCACGGCGTTGTGCGATCGAACCTCGACCGCGAATCCCGGCGGCCGGCGGCCGGCGAGCAGTCCGTCAAGCAGGCACCGCGTTCCGCTTCCCCGATTGCGGTTGACCATCAGGCAAGAGGCTCTCTCCACGGCGCGGTCGACCGCCTCGGCCGGCGTGCGGCCAGCGAACAGAGGATCGTCGGGGCGGTGCACCAGACCTTGCATCCGGCCGTAACCGGGAAAAAGACGAACGCCCGGGGGAAGAAACGGCGTGTTGTACGTGTCGCTCTGCGGATCCAGCAGGTGTACCCCGGCGAGATCGCACTCGCCCCGGGCCGCCGCGTCCAGCCCTCCCTGCGATCCGACCCAGAGCGTCCGGGAGCGAATCCCCCGCTCGGCCATGAGACCCAGCAGCAAATCGAGCCCGACGCAGTGCGAGCCTCGATCTCGCCGTGGGTTTCGGGTCCCAGGCCCGCCATCTGCAAGAGGACCGGGGCGACGAACTCCTGGAAGGTGAAGAT
>JBAUOX010001108.1:0-3046 GCA_049579985.1 Isosphaeraceae bacterium
CTTCGTTGCCTGGCCTCTTGGTGTGTTCGCAATGAGATAATAAGATGGATCGTCGGATGCAGTCAGATCAAATGGATGCTTGTTGATGTAATCGATCGGTGCCGACAAACTTAGAGTCCATAGCATCCGCAGATAGTTGTCCAGCAATGTCTCCAGTTTCGGCGTGGACTCCTCCACGCCGACCTGTTCGACAATGGCCTGGTACAGCTTTGCGAATCTGGTATCGGGAGGGTCTGTACTACCCCAAGGCAAACTCTTGGGCTCGCTCAGGATCTCGTCGCTTCCAGGTGCCATTCTGCCAATGTGGTAAGTGGGGGGACGTCGTACCTCGCTCATTTGAGTCGGGTCGCGGCCTGCGTCTACCCTCAGCCAGATGTCGCGGCTCTGAAGCAACTCTTTCGTTTGCTGCCGAAGGTCGAGAAGGATGATCTCAGTGCCGTGGGCGTCCCTTTTCTCGGCTGGGAATGCCCGAATTCTGACGATGCCGGTCTCGAAAGTTACGTGATCTTGTTTCGATAAAGTTGCAAGATCACCTTCTGTATAAGTTTTGAGCATGACCTCGGCGACAAGCCGATGTTTGGAGCCCTTTGTCTTCGTGATGATCTGGAAATGTCGCGTGAGCTGAGCGACTGAGAAAAGGCCGATACCGATCTTACCGATGAGTCGCCTTCCGCCGGGACTGAGGCTCGGATCGTCTTTGTTTACGACTCCGAGACCGACTCCGGCCTTGGTCCGCTTCGGACTTCCACCGATGTGATGAATTAGGTTTGCGAGTCCTTTAACGGTGAGGCCATTGCCATCGTCTCTGACAGAGATTCTGCTGAATCTCGGGAAGTCGGTCTGAATATAGACATCAGAAGCGTCAGCATCGTAGGCATTGGCGATCAGTTCTCTGAGGGCCGATGCTGGTTGGCGGTAAATCCCATCGGTGATCCGGGCGAGAACCCGATCATCGGTGGCAAGCTTCGCTTCCGAAACCTTGCCGGTATCCAAATTATTATTAATATTTTCGATCAGTAATTCTTCGTCTGTCATGGCTGGACTCTCTCGTTCCAGGAGGAACCCGGCCGCTGGCGGTTACGGGAGGCGAGAACGACCGCTCGTATGGCGCGGGCAAGTGCCCTCGCCACAGGCGGCGGAACCACGTTGGAGACTTGGGTGATCTGCTGACTGAAGTTGCCCCAAAGCCGGTATTGAGGGGGAAACCCCTGCAGCAACATTGCCTCGTGAACACTCAGGCGGCGGCCTCCATCGGGATGAACGTGGATTTCCCGGTTACCGTAAGCGATGGTCGGACTCTCTTCATCCCAGTGCAACCACCGGAATGATCGACCGTCAGTCGAGGTCTCTGCCAGCAGTTTCGGAGACTTCGGCGTCATGGTCCAGTGGTTTGGATGGTACGGGATATCCTTCGTTGTCATCCCTCTCGTGAAGAAAGCTGGCGCTGGCAGACCGTCGATAACGTCTCGCACCGATCTCCGGCGTCCCTGCCCCCTGGGAAACACGAATGTGACGCCGGGAAACAGCTTTGAGTTCAGGCCGATGAGGAAAAGCCGAGGACGGTTCTGCGGCACCCCGAATGAGCTGGCGTTGAGATCCTGACAGAAGATGTTAAAGCCCGCGCCCTCAAATTCTTTCTTGATAGCCCTGAAGCGATCGATGTGACGGGGATTCTTCAAGCCCAGCACATTTTCAAATACAAAGAATGTCAGACTATATTTGCTGTTCAGAAACGCGAGCAATTCTGCGTATTTAAACGGCAGCAGATTTCGGACATCGTTGGGATCTCCGCTCGCATTGCCGCGCGAAAACCCCTGACAAGGCGGACCTCCGATGACGCCAGTGGGCATCATACCTGGCGTCGTCTCACTCATCAGGGCGATGATCTCCTTGGGGTTGGCCACCGAGAGGTCTACTGGGCGCGCCACCCTCGCCTTGGTGTTGAGGTTGTAGCTGTTGATCGCAGCTACTGAGTTGTCGCAGGCGAGGATGATCCTGAAACGTTCCCGTCGAAAGCCCCAATCGAGGCCGCCGGCTCCGCAGAAAAGACTAATGATTGGGAGGTGGTCGTTTTGCATTGTGCATCGGGCGGCTCTTGGTCGCTCAAACGCCCCTCCCTGACACAGGAATCATCCTTATCTGATAAGGATAGCATCGCTTCACGCAGGCGGTCCTCGAGTTTCTTGAGGCTGCCGGTCTGGCACTCCCAGACCACGATGCGCTTCCATCCCAGCTTCTTGAGCTTCTCGGCGTTCTCTAAATCCCGCGTTCGGTTTCGTTCCAGCTTCGGTGCCCAGTAGGATGAGTTGCTTTTAGGGAAATGCCCTTCGCAACAGTCATGGCCATGCCAAAAACATCCATGAACAAGAACAACTGTTTTCCATTTAGGTAGGACGATGTCTGGTTTGCCCGGTAGATCCTTTCGATGGAGCCTGAACCGATAACCCATCCGGTGAAGGACACTCCGGACCCGCACCTCGGGCAGCGTATCCTTTGAAACGATGCGGCCCATGATCTCGGACCGCCTCTTCTCGCTGTAAATATCAGCCATCGGAGCAATCGCGCGCACCGTTCCTTACCCGGCCCAACAACCTCCTATCCATTTTAATCTCGCGTGGCCTCTCTTCTCAAGATTATCTCACACCAATTGCTTGCCCGAGCTCAACTTGCGGAATCCACAGAGGGCCGGAAATCGTTAAATCCGGATAGGGCGGCAAGAAGCTGAGAATGAAACCCTTCGGACTTCTTGAACGGATGTTAAGCCTTGTTGGCCTATCGCTTATAATCGCAGAATTCCGATGTCAGAGCGTCTTTTCGCGAGGCGGACGACCACGACGGCGCGGCTCACGGACGATGCCGAGGCGATGGGAAATGACCTCGACCCAGTCCTCTGCACCGTAGGGCCGGCCACTGCGCACTGACGACCGCACGCCATCCAACTCTTTGGCCGGTTGTTCCCCACGGACCTTCCGTCGCCAGCGGGCCCGACGTTCCGGCTCAGTGCGACCGAGCTGCTCCCATTCCGGGAACGAGTCCAGGATGGGAT
>JBAUOX010001109.1:0-3194 GCA_049579985.1 Isosphaeraceae bacterium
GTTTGGGACGATGCCGAAAACTCGAATCATGCCGAGACTATTCTCCGGGGATTCCCTAAGGCTTCCGCCCAAAGCAGCGACGTGATGCAAGCAAGCCAGGGTTTGCGGCCGTCAGGCCCGCGAAAGGACCGCCAAACTGGTTGTATGCGTGCCAAGTTTAGTCGGCCAGGGGAGATCTCCGAGCGGCGAGGCGCAAAGGGCTGCTCCCTCAGCGGTGAGCCGTCCGACGGCCAAGGATGGTCCGACGATTGGCTCTTGGCCGGGCCAGAGGGAGCGCTCGCCTGGATGGTAGTCGTGCAATACAACCACGCCCGGCGGTTCCAACCGCCGGAGCGCTCGTGGGATCTCTTTGTACACCATGTCAGCGTCGTGATCGCCGTCGAGGAAGATCAGGCCGAAGCTGCGATCCGGCCGCATCAGAGCGTCGATCGACGGGTTGACTTCGAACCGGACGAATTCACCGCAGCCAATCGCCTCGACCAGCGAGCGGGGTGACGCAGGCGAACGGCGCTCTACCCAAGGTCGGCGCTCGGGGTCATTCACGTCCCTGATGTCTACTGTGATGATGTACGTAGCGACGCCCCCGGCTCGATTGCGAGCAGCGGCAACGGCAAGAGCCGCCGTCGAACTGCCGATATGGGTCCCAATCTCCAGGATCGACCGCGGCTTCGTGCGGCGTACGAGATAGTACAATGCCCGTCGGTCGCCAGGGTTCACACCTCCTGTCATCTCGGGAATACCCAGCGCGGCGAGCCGTCGCGAGTCCTCGGCCCAATCGGCGGCGATCCTCTCATCCCTGAAACACTCGGCCAGCCAAGACTCGGTGCATACCCAGAGCGCCGAGGTGTCGCATTCGGCCTTCGGCAGCGCCGCTAACCGTTCCTGCTCCGTGGGTTCGTTGGTCTGTTGCCTCCCGACCAATCGACGGCAAATCGTTCTTATACCCTGCATCCCATGAAATCTCCACTTAAGTTAAGCAAGTGACGGATTCGGGGCCGTCTGACCGCCCGAGGCTCCACAATACCCGAGCCGATCCGAGTTCGCAACGTCGGGAGAGCGGAAGGGGCTACCCACTTTCTGGCACCAAGGAAACGTGGGCGGCCCCACTTGGCCTGGGATACTGGGCCGACCGCATCTGATGCAGTTCAGGTCGAGGGTACGTGACCGAAGTCTCGACGGACCCTACACGGCAACTCTCGGTGAGGCTGCTCGACCACGAGCGGGAGACGTCGCTCGACGAGCTGCTCGCCGCCGTCGAACTTCCCGTCCGGCAGTCTTGGGGAGAGTTGGAGTGGGGCGGGGCGGCCGCGGTTATCGACCTGACCGTCGAAGATGGATGTCTGAAAGGTGCTCATGCCTGCCGCGTCCAGGCGCCGCAAACGCTCAGCCGACTCGCCCCAGTCGAGTAGTTCCGGGCCCAGAGAGATGTGTATGGTGTCCCCGGAACTCCGGTGGCGGAGATATCGGCTGGCCGGATGACGTGCCGACAGTTGCTCTCGAGGTGCTCTGGTATTGCGCGTCGGCAACGACGTATCTATTGCAGGGATAGGCAGTTAGATGTAATACTGCCTACTTTTTTGAATCGGTGCTATGTCCTCGACGTAGGCTGAGAATAGCTTCTCCTCGAGGGTGCCCATCGTTTCGCCCCGAGGAATCACGCCCGGCCTGCCAGCGTTTGGCCCGTGGCTCCGGCTAGGTGCAAATGAAACCGGCCGCGACTTCCTCACCGGCCGATTTGGCGTCAACTCATAGCTGAATCTCGTCTTCAGCCTGACGGCGTCCGCCCGGAACGTGAACTTTTTCATCGCGGGCTACTTCCAGGCCTTCGGCCAGTGAAGGAAACGGGCGACCGACCAACCATGCCAGTGACCGTCAGCCCCGTCGCAGGCGATGGCGTGGGATCGCCTGCATTACGGGCCAACATCCAGCTCCCCGACTGCGGAAACGCCATCGGCGTGCAGGGCATCCATGTCCCGCCCTCGATCGGTCAGATTCCGCAGGGCATCATCTCGCCGGTCACGTTTTCCGGAACGGTCGCCAGCCCTGGTGTCCCCTGGTCCGGCAGCAATTACTGGATCACCGAGTCGAACACCACCACGGGCGTCCTATCGGTGAAGACGAGCACCAGCGCCACCCCATCGCCGGACGCCGGCAACGTCACTCTGTTCTCTCAGACCATTCCCAGCGCCGCACCGGCGGCAATCTCTCAGCAAGGCAATTTCTTCTTCCCCTGGCTCGGGACCGTGAGCCCGAGCTGACCCTCGCCCGATGGGCAAATTGGAGACATAACCGATGGCCGATGAACCTATTTCATCACTGACACTTTTCACGTCGTACTCTACTGCCGACGAGATCGAGATTCTCGACGTCAGCGACACGACGTTCGCCAGCACGGGCACCAACAAGCGAATCCAGTTCTCCACACTGCTCACCATGGCGGGCGTGGGAACCGTTGCCGGGGGCGGCACCGGACTCACGGCGGCCGGCGGGGCTGACCAGCTCCTCGGCGTGCAACATACCGGGGGTGGCCTGGAGTACAAGACGCTCACGGCCGGTGCCAACATCTCGATCACCCCGGCCGCCGGGTCGATCACCATCGCCTCGACGGCAAGCGGCGGCCTGACTTCGGTGGGCCTGTCCACCCCGTCCTGGCTCACCGTCAGCAATTCGCCTCTGACCAGCAACGGTACGCTCGCAGTCTCCGCGACAACCGGAGAGACGGCCAACCAGGTGCTTGCGACCCCCAACGGTTCGTCGGGCGCTGTCGGGCTACGCTCGATCGTCGCGGCCGATCTTCCCACTGTCCCAACAAGCGGAGGCGGAACCGGCCTGACCTCGATCGGCACGGCCGACCAAATTCTCGGCGTGGCACACACCGGTGGCGCCCTCGAGTACAAGACGCTCACCGCTGGTGCCAACGTTACCATCACGGATGCAGCCGGTCAGATCACCATCGCGTCATCCGGCACCGGTAGCGGCACGGTGAACAGCGTAGGCTTGTCGACTCCCTCATGGCTTACGGTCGCTAACTCGCCGATCACCGGATCGGGAACGCTCGCGGTTACGGCCACGACTGGAGAGACGGCCAACCAGGTGCTTGCGACCCCGAACGGCTCGAGCGGTGCCCTGGCGGTTCGGGCTTTGGCCGCCGCCGACATTCCCACGCTACCGGCTTCGCAAATCACAGCCCCGGG
>JBAUOX010001110.1:0-6663 GCA_049579985.1 Isosphaeraceae bacterium
CGACCATCGAGTTCGCGCGGCTTCGAGACCTCGGCCTGGCGACGCGGGCCGATCCCGAAGTTCTTGACCATGCCGCTCGGGAGAAGTGGATTGTGGTTTCCCACGATGTCAACACCATGAGAGAAGCAGCCTGCGCCCGCCTGTCGGCGGGTCTCTCGATGAGCGGTTTGCTTCTTGCCCACCAGCGCACTCCGGTTTCTGCCATCATCGAGAGCCTGCTTCTCATCTGGCCCGCGAGCGAAGCGGAGGAATGGGCCGGCCAGGTCGAGTTCTTGCCGCTTTGACGCCGGGGGCCTTGTACGGCCTGATCGACACGACGGAGATTGCGGAGCGGCGTGGGCCGTTCCGGCGCGTTCAGCGCGATGTGTCGGGGAGGCTTCCGGGTCGGAGCCTCATCCGGTTGTCTGGGTGTCAGACTTGGTTTTTGCTTCCCGGCTCGATCCGTGCCATGATCTGCTGGAGTTCATCGGCCAGTTGGGGACGGGCTCGCACTGGCCATCACGTGATAGATGGCGCCCTCAAAAAGGGAAGTCGCAAAAGGGAGTCAAGCCGGAAGGAAACCGCCCTGGCCCCGGCGTGCCCAAGCGGTCGTCACTCCTCGAGTGCCAGGACGTTGCTCAGGGGAACCTGTCTCGGGCTCGACTCGAGCTCGGGGCCACGAGCAGAGAATGCATCGGAGACGCTTCGCCTGGTGGCCTCGAGTTCCAGGGTCAGTCCGCGGTCAAGATCGAGATCGATCAGTCGACCGCGAAGTTCCTCATCGCAAGTCACGACCCGGACCATGCTTCCGAGGTGCTCGCTGCGGTCTCGCCAGGGGTCGTTCAACACTCCCGGGCCGAGGGACATGATGTGCTCGTACCAGACGTCCAACCGCCCGATGAGGTCGCGTGCCAGCTCTGAGCGATCGATCGGTTTACCGCCTCCAAGGATCGCCAGGGATGTCGCTCTTGGGCGCAGGTCGGAGGGAAATCTCTCCTCGTCCACGTTGACGTTCAAACCGATCCCGATGACGACTCCCTGATGACGCGCTCCGCTCGCGCCGTCCGCACCAGCGAGGTACGCGGGAGTGAGCACGCGCTCGACCAGAATGCCGGCGACCTTGCGGCCCTCAACGCGAACGTCGTTGGGCCACTTGATGCGGGCATCGCGACCGGTCCAGTCGGTCACGAGCTCCGCGGTCGTCACCGCCGCCAGCGCTGTGAGCCAGGCATTGCCGGCGTGGGCCTCCAGCCTCAGCGCCCTCAATTCGTCCGGCGGAAAGATGAGGATCGACATCAAGATCGACGATCGAGGAGGAACCGTCCAGACCCGGCCCCGCTGGCCCCGGCCCGCAGTCTGCTCCTCGGCAAGAACCACCAGGCCGTCGTTGGCCAAGGTTGCCGCCGCCCGAGCAGCCACATCGTTGGTGCTACCGACGCGATTCCAGACGGCGATCCTGCGCCCGATGGTTCGCGTCCGCAGTCCGTGCTCGATCTGGTCGGGGCAAAGTCGGCATGCCGGTCCCCGGAAGGCCGCTCCCAGATAGGGATGACGCTCGATCCGGAACCCGAACCGCGCCAGGGCATCGAGGTCGTCCCAGACGCGCGTCCGATCACCGCCGAGGTCGACCAGGGAAACGAACTGTCCGCACGCACTGCGAAGTCGTTCGAGCAGAGCGATGTTCAACGTTGCCGGGTCGGGCGGAGTTGACAACATGGTCGCGCTTCCGTTCCAGCCATGATTCGAGGCGGGCAGGCCACTCTTCGGCTCGAGTCACGACGGGGCCATCTCGAGGTCCAGCGCAATGTCGAGTGCCGGAGCCGAGTGCGTGAGCGCCCCGACGCTGATCCGGTCCACACCTGTGCGTGCCAGGTCTAGGACGGTAGCCAGGGAGACTCCGCCGGAAGCCTCGAGCTCGATCCGCGGCGCAACCGCGTCCCTGCGCCGTACTGCCTCGGCCAGGGCCTCGGGGCCAAGATTATCCACCAGGATGATGTCGGGGTCGCACCGCAGTGCACGGTCGAGCTGCTCGAGCGAGTCGACCTCGACCTCGATGAACGCCGATCGCGGAGCATGGGCTCGCGCGGCCGCGACCGCCGCGGCGATCGCATCGCCTCCGCTCTGTGACTGCAGGTAGGCCAGGTGATTGTCCTTGATCAGAACGGCATCGTGTAGCCCCATGCGGTGGTTGTGCCCGCCGCCGCAGCGGACCGCGTACTTCTCGAGCACGCGCCACCCCGGAGTGGTCTTGCGCGTATCGAGAATGACCGCCCTGGTGCCCTCGACGGCCGCCACGAACCGAGCCGTCAGCGTCGCGATGCCACTCAACCGCTGAAGGAAGTTCAAGGCCGTGCGCTCGAGTGCCAGGATGGAACGGACAGGACCGGCGATCTCGGCGATCACGCTGCCGCGGTCCAGCCTTTCGCCGTCAGTCCGATGAGGCCTCCACTGGGAGTCGAGCTGGAAGTGCCCGGCCAGACGAACGGCGACCGACAGGCCGGCGAGCACGCCCGCCGCCCGCGCCACGAACCGAGCCGTGCCGCGGGCCTGGCTGGGGATGGTCGCCGTGCAGGTGATGTCTCCTACCTGAGCCAGGTCTTCCGCCAGCGCCAGGGCGATCAGCGTATCCGCGTTGCGAGCTTCCGCCTCCCCGAACTGCAAGCGAGAACCGTTCATCGCTGGTCCTCAAAGAGTCTGTCACCGGCAGTGTTGATCACGAGAACTACTCCTCCTGCTGGCTGATAAATCAACGGCGATCAATGCCGAAAGATGCATAGACGACACGATCCGTGGATGGTCGGCTAGTTTTGCCGGCGGCGGCCTGCCCGTGCCTTGGCCTTGGCCCTGCCGCGGGCGCTTTGCGCCTGGGGGCTGGCGGCGGGGCGAGACGAACCACGTCCCGTCGCCGAGCGGATGTCCTGGATGCGATCCCGCAAGGCCGCTGCCCGCTCGAACTCCAGCTTCTCGGCGGCCTCGAGCATCTCGGCCTCGAGGGCGGCCAAGAATTCCTCGTCGGCGTCGGTCGCCTCGTCCCGGCCGACTGCATGGCGGACGACCTGGCGTGCCTGGACCTCCTCCTCGATTCCGCGGCGAATCGCCTTGACGATCGTTTCCGGAGTGATGCCCTTCTCGGCGTTGTAGGCAAGCTGCAACGTGCGCCGGCGGTCGGTCTCGTCGATGGCACGCTGCATCGAAGCAGTCACCTTGTCCGCGTAAAGCACGACTTCCGCGTTGATATGTCGGGCAGACCGGCCGATCGTCTGGATGAGCGACGTCTCGCTACGGAGAAAACCCTCCTTGTCGGCGTCGAGAATGCAGACCATCGAGACCTCGGGAAGGTCCAGACCTTCGCGCAGCAGGTTCACCCCGACCAGGGTGTCGAACGCGCCCTCACGAAGCTCGCGGAGGATGGTCACGCGCTCGATCGCGTCCAGCTCCGAGTGCAGCCACTTGCACCGCAGGCCCTGCTCCTTGAGATACCGTGTCAGGTCCTCGGCCAATCGCTTGGTGAGTGTGGTGATGAGCACCCGCTCGCCCCTGGCAGCCCGCTTCTTGACCTCCTCGAGCAGTGCCGGAACCTGGCCCCGCGCCGGCTCGACACGGACCAGCGGATCGACCAGTCCGGTCGGGCGGATCACCTGCTCGACGACCTCGCCGCTGGACATCGCGATCTCGTAATCAGCGGGAGTGGCCGAGACGAAGAGCCGCCGTGCGAACTTTTGCTCCCACTCATCGATTCTCAAGGGCCGGTTGTCCAGGGCGCTGGGAAGCCGGAACCCGTGCTCGACCAAGGTCAGCTTCCGGCTGTGGTCGCCGGCGAACATGCCCCGAATCTGGGGTACCGTCACGTGCGACTCGTCGAGGATCAGCAGGCTCTCGGAGGGAAAGAAGTCCAGCAGCGTGTTGGGCGTCTCGCCGTCCTTCCGCCCCGAGAGGTGGCGCGAATAGTTTTCGATCCCCGAGCAGTAGCCAACTTCCAGCAGCATTTCCATGTCATACCGGGTTCGCGCTGCCAGCCTCTGAGCTTCCAGTAACTTGCCCTGCTCTTTCAGCTCCCCAAGCCGCTGCTCCAGCTCACCGCCGATCGCCTCGACGGCCCCCTGGATTCGCTCTTCGGGCAGCACGAAATGCTTGGCCGGATAGACATACATCTCCTCGTGGGTTTCCAGAACATTGCCGGTCAGCGGGTCGATCGTCGCCAGCCGCTCGACCTCGTCGCCGAAGAGCTCGATCCGGTAGCCGATCTCGTCGTAGGCCGGCCAGAGCTCGACCACGTCGCCGCGCACCCGGAACTTGCCCCGCTCGAACGAGACGTCGTTGCGGTCGTACTGGATATCGACGAATTTCAGAAGCATCTCATCACGATCGACAGAGTCCCCCCGGCGGAGGTGGACCATCATCTTGCGATAGTCCTCAGGCGACCCCAAGCCGTAGATACACGACACGCTCGCAACCACGATCACGTCCTGGCGGCTCACCAGGGCGCTGGTGCAAGCCAGCCGCAGTCGCTCGATCTCCTCGTTGATCGAGGCGTCCTTCTCGATATAGATGTCGCGCTGGGGGATGTACGCCTCCGGCTGATAGTAATCGTAGTAGCTGACGAAGTAACGGACCGCGTTGTGCGGAAAGAATTCCCGGAACTCGGCATAGAGCTGGGCCGCCAGGGTCTTGTTATGAGACATCACCAGCGTGGGCTTGCCATGCTGGGCGATGACGTTCGCCATGGTGAACGTCTTGCCCGACCCGGTAACTCCCAGAAGCGTCTGATTGGCTCGTCCCTCACGCAGCCCCTGAACGAGCTTCTCGATCGCCTGGGGCTGGTCGCCAGCGGGCTGAAACGGACTGACAAGCTCAAACGCAGGCATGAGGATCGGACCTCGAGGCAAAGGAATCGGATCGCGACCCTGTTATTATTTACACTGGATAGGGGGCTGCCAACCGCAATCCGAAGCGCCATTCGAGAAATTCGGACGACCCGACGAGGTCGAGACCTGGCAAGCCGAGCAAGACCGGCACGTGCCCGACGTTGCGCATTGGCAGGAGGCGAAAATAACACGCACCGGGTACAATCCGGGTAGGAGGTGCCGCCATGCCCATTCACGATTGGACTCGGGTGACCGCAGGAACCTGGCACGACTTTCATCTCGCATGGACCGCCGAGATCCGCAACGCTCTCAACGGCGGTCTGCTCCCGCCAAGCTACTACGTCCAGGCCGAGCAGATCGCGGGACCGCTGGGACCTGATGTGCTCACCTTGCAGACTCCCGAGTTCCCGCCGGAGCCTGGTATCGAGGAGCCGTCCACCGGCGGCCTGGCCGTGGCCACGGTCCCGCCCCGGGCCAGACTTGTTGACGAGGCCGAGATGAGCGACTACGTTCTCAAACGCAGGACCCTCGTCATTCGTCATGTCAGCGGAGACCGGATCGTCGCCCTGCTCGAGCTCGTGTCGCCGGGCAACAAGGCCGCGCGGTTCGCCCTCCGCTCGTTCGTCGACAAGGCCGTCGAGGCACTGTTCCGGGGCTACCACCTGCTGATCGTCGACCTCTTCCCGCCTACTCCCCGCGATCCGCAAGGGATTCACGGAGCCATCTGGGCCGAGTTCAGCAGCGCCTCCTTCACGCTGCCGCCGGACGAGCCACTGACCCTGGCGGCGTATTCGGCCGGTCCGGTCAAGAGGGCGTACGTTGAGACGACGGCCGTCGGCCGAGAATTGATCGAGATGCCCTTGTTCCTGGAACCGGAGATCTACATCAATGTGCCGCTCGAAGAAACCTACACGGCGGCCTACCGCGGCGTGCCCCAGCGCTGGAAGCGCGTACTCGAAGACAAGCGGACTCGGTAGAGATGCGATACGACGGTTCGGACCCAACGTTTCGTTGCCACTGCCCCTCGTTTCACTCTCGCAGGAAGCCCGCGGACTCGGATAACGTCTCCAAAGCATAGTCTTACCATGTCTTATCGAGAACCGATGCACCGACCCGACGTCGAAAACAATCACCTTCGCACGGTAGGCTTTCCCATAAGCCTGATCCGATAGTAAAAATCTTCGCACCTTTCGTCGTGCTCGCGGCGTATAGTAGGGATATCGGGTGGCCGGAAAGCCCGATTCACCGGGATGGTCAACGGCTATCCCGGTCCTTGTTTCCTCATCACAGAGGAAGTGAAGCAAAGGAGCATGTCGATGAATGGTCGTCCCATCCGGCCCATTCTGGGCAATCTTTCCAAGGTTCTGATCGCTTTGAGCCTTGCGGCGTGGGTCTTCACGGGTTCATCTGCGTTCGCCCATGGCGGTGGTGGAGGCGGTGGCGGTGGTCACGGCGGTGGTGGTGGTCACGGCGGTGGTGGCGGAGGCCACATGGGCGGCGGCTACCATGGAGGCGGCTACCATGGAGGCGGCTACGGAGGCATGGGAGGCTACCGTCACTATCCCGGCCAGGGTTACTACTCAGGCTACTCCGGCTTTTATTTCCCATTCTACCTGGGAGGATACGGGTACGGATACGGGAACGGGTACGGATACGGGAACGGGTACTCAAACTACTACTACCCTTCCACGTACGGCTACGGCTACACCGACCCCAACACGAATTACGCTCCGGGCTACGTGTATCCCGGCACTGATGGCACTTACGTGTATCCGGTCCAGAACGCCACCGCGCCCGCGACAACGGTCGTTCAACCCAC
>JBAUOX010001111.1:0-5821 GCA_049579985.1 Isosphaeraceae bacterium
TTACATTCGAGCTTGCACTAACCCAGGTCACCCTAGGTCAGCGTCGAATATGACTACGTGGGTAAACAGTCAATTCCCACGACCGGACTTTCACCGGCAAGTCCAACGGCATTATGGGCTGCAGTTCCAGCTTGGTCCCCACATCGCTGAAAACGTGGTACCCTCGCTCACTGTTACTGACAGCCGGGAGGGCGACGATACCCTTGACGGAGAAGGTAGCCTTAACCGGCTCCCGGGTCTTCATCCACAAGGCAATGAGTGAATCACGGTCCACCGGCACGAAGTCGAGCTCGTGGAATAAACCTAACCGCGTAAGGTTCTCGATCGTTGGCCCGATTGCTCTCCCTCGTAGCCCGTTGTTCTCATTCCAGACTCCCGTGCATGCAAAATACAGTGTGCAAAGAGGGCGACTATTAGCTACGTATGATACGTTCTCCACCACGACATCATGGATCGCAGCCACTTCAGCCAAGACTTCGTCCTTCATGTCACGGTTCCCTGCGAACAAGGACGCGACACCCGTTCCGAGCTTCAGCATGTCGCCTAAATCAAAGCTCTCGCTTCGCTTGGCAAAACACGTAGTGGGCCTCGATCGATCGCCGTGCCCCTAAGCCCTTGAAAATCTCGCGCGCTTCCTCGGCAGTGGTGATCACTTCACCATCGAGAATGACCGCCGCTCCGTCGACGCCATCGTCATTGTCTGACGTTCCAATACGCTCAAGATCGAAGGCTTCGACAGCGTCATGCCACGTAGCGCAATAGTTGACGAAGTACTCGAACTGAGTCGCCTCATCGAGATCACAGAGTTCGTTCTCCCTGACGAATTGCTTGACGTAGCTTGCAATAATTTTGTGCATCTTATCTCCAATGAAGTAATTCTTTATCAGTTCGTGTGTGTCAGGCCGAAATCCTCTCGACGATCCCCCGCGTGAGCTGCTTCTGCCGCCGGTCGTAGAGGCCGGTCGTCCTCGGCTCCGTGTGACCGGCCAGGTACTGCACATCCTCCAGCTTCACGCCCTGGGGAGACCGCGGGGTACATTGTGAATTGTGAAAGCGATCCAGGCAAATTGGGCAGTTTATCTGTGTCTTCGGGGGAGGATAATTGGTATCGGTTCTGTTTTCGTTGAAACAGAACCGATACCAATTGTTTCGACACCAATTGTTTCCCTCGCGGGCCTTGCCGCTTTGCTGAATCAGACGGGCGGCGGTCTCCTCCAAGCCCCTTCCCCAATCCAGCGCCAGCAGGCAAAAGGTAAAATCCGGCCGGTTGACTGATGGGCGCTGATGTTTCCGGCGTTTGAACCAGCAACTGATTCAGAGCATCGGTTTGTGACCGGCAGCCTTAAGTTTCGCATTAAAGGCGTCTCGACGGGCTCTGCTCTCCGGAAGATCGACAAAGTAGAATGTCAGAAGAGCCTTCAAAACCTCTAGTGTCCATTCCGCCTCTCCTCACTGTACATCGATAACAGCGCCGGTGCTCTGATCTTTCTGAGGATGAGCGGCGAAGTTGCCGACGTTACGGATAGCATCAAGCTCCCTTGCAAGATGGGCCGGGAGCTTATTCCGTGCGAGCAACTCCTTGACTTGGTCTATCAGGTTTCGATCGTGGATTCCTTCTTGGTCCAGGATGAGCATTTGAAGGCACCGGCGGCTGAGAGCGGCGCTTGCCTTCGGGGAAATCGGCAGCGTGTCGTGAGCCTCCCGGAAGTCAGAAGCCAATGGCTCCGGCACTCCTGTTGGTACCCGACAGAGCTAGTTTCTTGGCCATAGAAGCGTCGTCGATTTGACATTGGCCAGGTACTGGTCGCCCACCTTTTCGTTACTAACCTCGTTCATCCAAACGATCTTAGCTTTGCACGAAGGGCAAAGATGGGATGAGAGAGTGTATGATATATATGACCTCGGAGGCGTGTAATTAGGCTGGAACGGTGGACCCATCCCCGGCCTGCGCGGTTCGAAGCTAAGGAACGAATTGTTCGGATTCACTCCGTCAAGGCTGAAGGCGATACCGCAATATGGGCATTCCTTGGCATTCTCAGGGTTGGTATCCACTTCTGATTTCATCCCCTGCCTTAGCGACTGATGTATTGAAAGACAGATCCGCTCACCCCAGCAGATCGGCAAGCAGCCGACCTTCTCCGTCCGGTATCCTGTGGTCGGCGGTCTCGACGTTGACGATGGGCCGTCCCACCTAGCACGGCGCTTTACGGACACGGCGGCGGAACGCGGCCCTCTGAATAATCTTAGCTGCTCCTCGCTCCTCTGCCTACTCCGCGCGACTCAGGAGGCGAAAGCGGCCACCCACGTTTCCTTGGCGCCAGAAAGGGGAAGGGGGTGTCGGACTTGGTTTTTACGGGTTCGCGGGGTCCGGCCCGTTTCCGGTTTTCCTGACGTCCCCTGTGGTAATGTTGGCCCATAGCCAGACCATTGCGGCTCAAGACGAAAAGAAGGACGGGCATTGTGGGTTTCATTTGTCGCCGAGGACGTCTTCCACTGCTTCATCGCCGTGGCCCCATTGAAGATTCACTCCGGGCCCTTGCAACTGTAGGCGTGAGGCGTGGAGCATGGAGCGTCATCTCCCTCCGTTCGGCCAAGACCCGAATGGGCAGGCAAATCGTAGGTTGGTGGCGCAGGCTTCAGGCCAGAAAGGAGCATTCGTCACCGCCTCTTCCGAGCCCCGGCGGGTCGACACCAAACCTCTGACGACTGACGCTCCATTGCCCGTGTAGGGTACGAGGCAGGGGATCGGATTGTCCCAGCGCGGTGACCCGAGCCTGGCGCCTCCAGGCTACGATCTGGCGCCGCTGCGCTGCTCGAGAGAGGAGCTGTGATCGCAGTCATCGCGGTGACCCGTGCCAGACGCTTTATCGCTCCACTCTCCACGCCCCACGCCGGTGATCGTCGCCATCGCGGTGACCCGGGGCTGGCTGACCCGTGCTATGCTGCCGGGCCATTCGGAACCCCCCTGTATCCCCCCTTCATACGTAAGGGGGGACGGGGATTTCGCCGCCGATTCGCGCAACAGTTCCAGGACGAATGGAAACCAAGGGCAACCCCAACTTTTCATCACCCCAGTGCAGGGGACTGGCGTCGATCATAGTCCTCAGCGGTCCATCGGTCCTTCACGCCCAAGGCAAGTGTGATTCCAGTTGAGAATCCTCCTGAAATCCCCCAGGGAATCGTAGCCTCGCACAGGATATAAGGCTGGTTCGGGGTCTTCCCTTATGGGAAAAAGGAAGCTCAGGAATCATTGACCAGCAAAGATCGAGGCTGACGCGCGAGAACTCCTTTCCACGGTGAAACTGCTCCCATGATCCCCATCAACGACCGCGTCGAGCTCGACGAGACGGAATTCCAGTTCGAGTTCATTCGTGCCTCCGGCCCGGGTGGTCAGAACGTCAACAAGGTGTCCTCGGCCGTCCGGCTGCGGTTCGATGTGACAGGATCGGTATCCTTGCCCGACGACGTCCGCCAGCGGTTGATCCGCCTGGCGGGGAAAAAAGTCGGGGCCGATGGCTTTCTGACCCTTCACGCCCGGGCCAGGCGGACTCAGGAGGCGAACCGGCGCGAAGCCATCGATCGGCTGGTCGAACTGGTCCAGAAGGCGTGCGAGCGGCCTAGATCACGCCGGGAGACCCGGCCGACACTGGCATCGCGGAAACGGCGGCTGGAGACCAAGCGCCATCGTGGCGAGGCCAAGGCGCGCCGTCGTTCGCTGGGATCACCCGAGGAACAAGGGTCAAGCTGACAGGGTCGCGAAACTCCAGGGCTCGCTCTTACGACCGGCCGTGTACCACTCCCGCGGCGAGCCGACCCGAGCCGCCTGGCTTTGGTGCAGCCAGAGTGCCATGTTGCTCGCGCAACTCAGCGCTGTCGACATGCCGTCCGGCAGGTCGACTGGAGAGCCGAACCCAAAAGGCCAGCCCCAGAAGCAGCAGCCCCACGCTGATGTTCTGTGACAGGGTCATTCCGGCGAAGACCGCCGCCTCGTCGCCTCGCAGGCTCTCGATCGGCCACCGCGTGAGCGAGTAAAGGATCATGAGCAGCGCCATCACCTCGCCATCGCGGCGGCGACGCGGAAAATACGCGCACAGGATCGCCAGGATGATCACTCCGGAGAGAGCGGCGTAAAGCTGCGTCGGGTGTACAGGCAACGAAAACTCCGCGGCGGGCGGCAGAATCCCTTGCTCGATCTGTCCCAACCAGGCGTGCGTGCCCTTGGGGAACCGCACCGCCCAGGGTAGGTCGCAGACTGAACCATAGCAGCAGCCGCCCAGGAAGCAGCCGATGCGTCCCAGCGTGATTCCCACGGCCAACGCCGGCGCGACGGCATCGGCCATCGGCCAGAATGGAAAGGGACGTCGCCACCAGTACAGGAGGGAGCCGGCAAGTCCTCCCATGATGCAGCCATAGAAGACGTTGCCGCCCTGCCAGCTCCGGATCAGGTCGACCGCGGAATGAACCGTCTCGGGGTGCCGGATCACAAACAGGGCACGCGCCCCAATGACTCCTCCCAGAAAAAGCCAGCCCGCCAGCTCGTAAACACTGCTCACTTCGAGTTTTTCACGCCTGGCCCTCCAGGCCGTAATCCACAAGGCACCTGTACAGGCGAGCAAGATCATCACTCCATAGGAATGGATCTTGATGCCCCAACCCGGAAACTCCATCAGAATCGGCTGCATCCGTGCTTGCTCCGTCCAGGCAACGCCCGAGAAGACGCTCCGTCTGCTGGCGCAGGACCGAGATCAGGGAAGAAGGTGCGGGCAAGATGCCGGTTGGGGCCGATTTCCACAAGTCGAGTCGGGCGGCTCGCGGCTAGATCTGGACCGGGGGAATCATCCCGATGGGAGGAGTTCCGTCGTTTCACGCATCGGGACCGGAGAAAAGGGGCAAACGCGCAAACGGGTTGACGCCTTTGTGTTCACGGCCGGCAGGCTGATTGATTACGATGAAGAAGTCAGTCTCTTTGGGTGGACCGGAGACGCGCCCTGGCACTCGATACAATGGTCCCGGAATGGCTCAAGCCTGGAGCACAATCATGTCATCGATTCTGAAAAGCCCGGCGTTTGACCCCGGTGCGGTCATCCCCAAGCGGCACACGGGGGATGGCGAGGACCTCTCACCGCCTCTGGCGTGGTCCGGCCTTCCTCCGGATACCCGCGAGCTTGCGCTGATCGTGGACGACCCCGACGCTCCGAGCCCGCAGCCCTGGGTCCACTGGGTCATCTTCAAGATCCCGGCGGCGGATCCGGGAATCGCCGAGGGCGTCCACCCCAAGCCGGCACCCAGCTTCCCCTCCGGCGCCATCCAGGGAAAGAATTCCTGGGGGACCATCGGCTATCGCGGCCCGGCCCCACCGAAGGGGCACGGCGTTCATCACTATCACTTCAGGCTGTACGCCCTGGACGCCCCTGTGAGCGTTGCCGCCGGGGTTGACAAGCCGGGGTTGCTCAAGGCCATGCAAGGCCACATCCTGGCCGAAGCCGAGCTGGTGGGGATTTACCAGAGAGGATGATCTCGTACTTCAGCGCTAGATTCGGAGCTTCTGACTTGCCATCCGAGTGGGCAGGAACCGGGCTCACAAGCCTGAAGCGCAAGCGAAGGGTGATCGACAATGCATATTATTAAACACCCTTCGCTTGCGCTTCAGGCTTGTTGCAAGTGCAAGAAAGGCCGCAAATCGTGCCCGACGCCAGGACGCATCGTGGGTCCGACCCGCGTGACGGCGAGGCCTTCGGGCCTTCGGCCGTGCCGGCCTTGCGGGGGGCGGTGTCGGACCTCTCATGGCTGCTGGGACGCGGCTATGCGATCGTCTCGGCAG
>JBAUOX010001112.1:0-2697 GCA_049579985.1 Isosphaeraceae bacterium
CAAGGTCTCCTGACCTTGCCACTTGGCCGACCGAAGGTCTCCAACCCCAAGCCCGGCGGGAGACCTACGGTCCAGCAGACGGCGGGGTCTGGACACCCGCGCCGAACCGCCAACTTGAAATCAGGAAGTTATTTCCAGCCCGCTCCTTAGCCGACAATTGATCCGGAAGCTGGCCAGTTACTTCCAGGTCGACGCGAGCCTTCTCGCTGGCAACTTCTGACCTATCGATCGTGTGCATGCGAACCAAGGAGGATAGCGATGACCCGGGGATGGGTATCGGGACTGGCTTTCCTGGCGGCGGGCGTGGCGACGGGTGGGCAGGGCATCCTGTCGGCCGAGCATGACGGAGCATCGAATGCCATCGAGCTCGGGCTGGTTGCGGAGATGCAGGGTCCAGGGCCAGACGACGCCAGGCCCGCGAAGACGATTGCCCAGCAATTCGCGGCGATCCCGGGGAGGGAAAAGGGGTCGTTACTGAATAGCGCATCCTTAACCCCTGGCCGCTTGCATCAAGCGTTTCCGTGCATGTCCTCGAGGCTCCTTCGCCTCTCGAACGGTCGATATCAGTGATCTCCCTTTTTCCCTCCCCTGTCCCTTTTTCCCTCCCCCCAAAATTGCGAAATCGTACGCCTTGACTCGTTTCGCAAATTTGCGGATACTCGACCTGACTCGAGGTCGGGAGTTTCGGACGATGCCCAGGACCGAAGTCGTATTCTACCGCGACGACGACGGATCCGTCCCTGTCCTCGATTGGCTCGGCGGTCTGCCCCCCAAGGCACGACTCAAGTGCCTCGTTCGGATCGAACGCTTGAGGGAGTTGGGGAACGACCTTCGCCGGCCCGAAGCGGACTTCCTCCGCGACGGGGTTTACGAGCTGAGGGTCAGCCTCAACCACGCCCAGTACCGGATCCTCTACTCGTTCCACACCAGGACGGACGCGGACCGGGCGGAGGGGCCCAAGACTGGCAAGAGGGGGTCGGTCAAGAAACGGCCACCGGTCGAGAGTCAACCGGTCGTGCGACGAACCGTCGCGGTGCTGGCCCACGGCCTCATCAAGGAAGTCAAGGTCCCCGGCGAGGAGATCGACAGGGCCCTCGCGCGCATGAGGAAGTTCGCGGCAGCCCCGGAGCGACACACGTTGGCGGAGGAATGACATGGCTAGCAAGCGAGGACGGCGAACGACCGACGCGGTGGAGATCCTCCGCCGGCGCTTCGTCGAAGGGAACCCGGAGTCCGAGGCGTTGCTCGAAGAGGTCCGCGCCGACGCCGAGGTCGCCCGGACGATTTACCGGCTCCGGAGCGGGGCGGGACTGACTCAGCAGGCCTTGGCCGAGCGGGTCGGCACGACCGCCTCGGTCATCAGCCGCCTGGAAGACGCCGACTACACCGGCCACAGCCTCGCAATGCTCCGCCGGATCGCCGCGGCCCTCGGCCGCCGGGTGGAGATCCGGTTCCCGGCGGTGAAAACGATCAAAGACCCCGCGGCGACGGGAAAGACCTCGGTGAGATCGGGCAACCGGCGTTCGCGGTCGAAGTCCGGTACCTCCTCGCCGTGACCTCGGACCAGCGGCGCCCTAGCCGGTGCGGTCTGACCCCAGGTTCCCTAGAATTGGGTATGGTGTCCTCGGAACTCCCCCGAATCAGAACGCTAACACGAATGTACTGCTCTGGCCGTCGTAGATGCAGAGGCACTGGCCGAGCATATCGCGGCCGAGTAGGACATCAATGCCAGGGGAGAAGAGATCGACCTCGATGACTGGGATGTTGACGCCCAACACCTTGATCGAAGGTTGGACGAATGCAAGACAGACGTCGTAGAGGTTGCAGTTCTGGGAGGTGCCACCCGTCGTGGCGCTATGGATCGGCGTGACGCCGGAGGGAACGAGGGCGAGCCCTTTGGCGATCCGGGGCGAGATGCTGCTAATGCTGGCCCCGGTATCGATCAGAGCCTTCGCCTTTTCGGGCGGCGGGAACCCCAGGCCGGCCGCCTTGAGGGCGTCGACGCGTGGCGTGCTCAAGGCGACGAAGATATTGACTAGGGCGCCTTCCGCCCCGATAGGGAATGTCAGGAATGGCATGTCGGCGTCCCGCGCGTCACATAGTGGATGGGCTCGACGGCCAGGATCTGCTTGACCATGAAGGGCTCGAGCTTAAACTCGTTATATCCTGCCTTCAGCGCGTCCTCGTAGGTCTGCCAGGTGCCGGCGACACGATCACCTTGAATCACGACAAACTTGCCTTCGTGTTGCAGGAGTTCGCCGCGACGGGCGTTGTAGGTCTCAAGCTCTTTTTCGAGGGCCATCGGACACCTTCCGGATAGGGTCGGCATTTGCGGTTCGCTCTTTCCATCATGGAACGGGCAAGCACCGTCGCTCAAGCCCGAGGGCGTTAGGGTTGTCAGTATGATCGGGCATCCAACCGCAAGGAAGGAATTATCGGCGCGACCAGACCGGTGTTGATTCCCCGAAACCTCGTGCGTAAGGCCAGTTGGATGTCATCGTCCAAATGTTGGATGCATTGCAGCGGGTCTCCGGGGAGCCTTGGGGTCAGACCGATTTAGAATTTCTTGTGGAGAAAATTCTAAAT
The DNA here is from genome assembly GCA_049579985.1 of Isosphaeraceae bacterium. Taxonomy (GTDB): domain Bacteria; phylum Planctomycetota; class Planctomycetia; order Isosphaerales; family Isosphaeraceae; genus Aquisphaera. The sequence continues at coordinate 2,587 of JBAUOX010001112.1, forward strand.
CGGTCTGACCTTGCGCCAAGAAGCTCGGGAAAGGAGAATCATCTCAAAATGTGAAACCTTTCATCGAAACCCTGCGGGTAACCAACCCCGTCCGGCAGAGCCGGGCCAGCA
>JBAUOX010001113.1:0-13606 GCA_049579985.1 Isosphaeraceae bacterium
GCCTGGACCGACTCTTCGGCCCCGGCCGAGCCAACAACCTTGGGCGGGGGCGGCTTGGCTCTGTCTTGATCAGTATCCTGCCCCGGAGCCATTGGCGGCATGGTCAGAGAGGCGATTGCCACCAGAAGCATTCCCATCTTGCCAGCAAAACAATCCCATCTCATCTTGATCAGTTCTCCCGAAAGCAAGTTTGTTCATATTCATCGAAGCGGCGCCTTGCGAACGTCACGGATGTCTGATGTTTTCAGGCGGGGGTCTGAAAGCATCAATCGACCCGATGCAGGACAAAGGCCTCTGCCGCGGATCAACGCGTCAGATCACAAATTGTGCCATCTTGGCCAACGGAGCGGTAGGCAGTAGCTCACCCGAAGGATCCCACAACTCCCCCGCGGAACGCTGCTCATTTGAGCGGAACGCTGCTCATTTGAGGAGTCCTTCAGGTTTCACCATGACGAGTTCGCCCTGCGTTGCCGATGTGATGACCACAGAAGAAATCCACACGGGGTGCATTACTGCACGCAGTTGTAGCCTTTCCCGATCTCGGAATCTTGCGCTGGGGGACAAACTTCACTGTGATAAATCCCAAGGATCTGTAAACTGAACGTTGACGTTACCGACAAAAGTCCCGAGTGATAGTTTGGGACGGATAGGGAGCTTGAAAAGAACCAGCAACAAGTCCCTGTTTCCAATGGCTTTAGGTTGCTGTGGCCACCGAATTACCCATCAACTTCGCCCGATCAATTTGAACGGGCGTTCAATTTTGTCGGTGACGTCATCGTTGATCATTTCTGCCCGGTTGGCGGCCACGAACGTATGAACGACCCGTCAAACGGCCCGAAACCAGCAGCCAATCAGGGTCGCATTTAGTTTGACTGCCAGGGGCTACGCCAGATTTTTCGACGGAAACTCCTGGAGGAAAACTTGTTGTAGTAACTTTCTCAGCGGAGGGTGCTTGGCCCCCTCTCTGGGGCGTCGGAAATTGTGATGGCCCTCGCTTGGGTTCAGTTCCCTTGGGCGGGATGGGTTCTCGCACGTTGGCTGGGATCGGGCTCGAGTAGCCCACGACCGGGGCTGAAGTGCATGAGAGCACGCCTACAATGGCCGCTTCCCTGGGCATTCACGCTCGGAGTGTGGGGCTTACTGGCCGCGCCATGTCCGGTCGCCCGGTCGCAGGACCGACCTCCGGCAACGCCTGTCGCACCAGAGGCATCGGTGCCTGGGGGCCCGTCGACTTCGACGCAACCCGCACCGACACAGCCAACCGTGGCGGAACTCGCCGAGCGGCTTCGGGCGATGGAAGAAAAGAACAGGAAGCTCGCCGAGCAACTGGAGGCGAGCAACAGGGCGCATAACGAGCAGATGAAGCAGCTCCTCAAGAGATTCGATGAACTGTCGGAACGATCGAGCTACCCGAAGGAGGGCGCAGGTCGGATCAGCGGCAACGTCGGCGGACCGACGCGGCCCAGCAATGGCGCCCCGTCGTCCGGCCTCGACACTCCCGTGCCGGATTATACTGAGGGGCAGCTCGCCCCCTTTTCACCCCCACCGGGATACCCGCCCTCGAAAATCTCCCGCCCCGAGAGGTTGCCACTGAATGGCACCTTTGGCCCAGGATTCCAGTTTGAGACCGAGAACGAGGAGTTCCAGCTCCGGATTCACTACGAGTCCCAGATCGAAGCACGGAGCTGGGCACGCGCCGACCAGGTGCCAGCCAATAGTGGCATCTTTTTACCCCGCCAGCGAATCTTCTTCACCGGCAACATCACCAAGCCGATCGAGTACGAGTTCGCGATCAACAGGGGGTCGGGGGGCAGTCTCAACGTGCTGAACGCCTTCATCAATGTGCACTTCGACGACCGTTTCGAGTTCCGCTTTGGCCGCTTCTTCACGCCGTTCACTTACGACCAGTATGCGATCTCGAATTACTGGTTGCCAACGCCCGAGCGGTCGGTGTTCACAACCAACCTCAGCCTGAACCGCCAGTTTGGCCTGATGGCCTGGGGCTACCTTTTCGACAAGCGGCTCGACTACGCGGCGGGAGTCTTCAACGGGTCGCGTAACTCGTTCGAGAGTCTCAACCACGGTGTAGATTTTGTCGCTTACCTTAACACGAGACCGTTCCAGGAGTCGGAATCGCTGCGGTTCGCCAGGTTCCTGAACTTGGGCACGTCGGTCGCGTTCGGCCACCAAGACCAGGCGCCCGTACCCGTATCGTTTCGCATCGGTGGAGGCTCTCCCAATACCGACAACCCTGGTGCGGGCACGACGCCATTCCTGATCCTCAACCCCGACGTGATCGAGCGCGGCGACCGGTTGCTAGGGTCCGTCCACACGGCCTATTTCTACAAGGGCCTGTCGCTGATCGGCGAGTGGCAATACGGCTATGGCAGCTACGCGTCGGTGTCTCATCCGTCGCCGGCCCAGGTGCCTTTTTCGGGCTTTTACGTCACTGGCAGCTATTTCCTAACCGGCGAGCACGTCGCGCAGCGGACACGAGTCTACCCGCGTCGACCTCTCATCCCGACCAACAAAGGCGATCGTCGCGGTCCGGGCGCCTGGGAAGTCGTGAGCCGCGTCAGCGAGCTGCGCCTTGGCCAGCAGATCTTCACCTCCGGGTTCGCTGACCCGAACCTCTGGTCCAATCAGGCCATCACTACCGAGCTCGGTGTGAACTGGTACTGGAACGAATATGTCAAGCTTTATATGTTCTGGCTGCACGGCGATTTCGCCGAGCCGGTCATGTACCGCCCGGGAGGCTTCCAGAAGACCGCCGATATGTTCTGGTTGAGATTCCAGCTCTACTTCTGATGCGGTCACCCGAAAACGGACGGGCTCGTCGAACGGGCCCGCCCGGTCCTTGCCAGAACTTCATGGCTTGGGCTGGGCTCCGCCCGCTTTCAGTCTGGGTGCCTTTTTCTGAAGATCCTTATCACTCATCACGGCAAAGAAATCTTCGGCCTCTGTGCCGCTGGTCCTGGGAGCCGCCGAGGTTGCCAGGGCCTAGGCGATCTCGTTGCGCAGTTGCACGAGCTTGGGATAGAGGGTGCTGTAGATCTGCCGTTGCTGGGGCGTGGACGCAACTCCGAAGCGTAGATTGAAGGCGGTCATGAAGTTGAGCAGCTCGCCCAGGGTCGCGTCGGGGCGATTCTCGACCCCGCCGAGGATGACGTCAATGGCCGGTGTTTTGAGCATGGCGGCAAGACCGTGGAGACCCTTCAAGAAGCGGTCGGCTTCGTTGCGTGGGCGAGTGTTCCTGGGCAAGAGCCTGGCCGCCTTCTCCTCGGCCGCGTAGATCACGGCGATCAGCTTCTCGACGGTCGCGGGGTCAGGCTCCTTAGCCTCGGCGATCGGTTCGGTAATCTGCTGATCGAGCGCCTTGAAGGCTTCACGATCGACCTCGAACTCGGGCGTTTGCAAGGATGCCGGTAGAGGCCCCTTGGTGAGCTGGTGAATGCTGAAGGTGATCGCGGCGGAGGCGTACCGGAACGGGATCTGACGGATGTTCTCGCCGCCAATCTTGACCTTCGCTCCCTGTAAGGCCTTGGCGTAAACCCTGGGATCGTCGATCTCGTCAAGGGCGGCATTCAGCGCATCGCCGCGGTGGATGTCGCTCGGGTCCGGGTTGTCGCGCAGACGCTTCTGGATCTCGTCGGTGAGCCTGGTGTTCCGGTCCCTGGCGCCGGCCAGCCGTTGCTGGCGGAGGCAGTTGGAGTTCATCTGCGATTCATGCACAAATTGGTTCCAGCGCATGACGGTGTCAGTGTCGATCGAACGGGCTTCGGCTGTCTGCCTTTCGTAGAAGCCCATGCCTTGTGCGTAGAGCCCCATGCCTCTTGCAATATCTCCCTCGGCTGTTCCAACTCCCCAGCCGCCCCAGCAGAAGCCGCCAAATCCTCCGGGGAAACCCCACTGAGCCTGAGCCATGCCGCCCTGCACCGCCCAGAGTGCGCAAAACAAGGCGACCGCCAACCGAGATAGCCGATTCATGACGTTTCCGACAAAATTGAACGTCCGTTCATATTGATCGGGCGAAGTTGATGGGTAATTCGGTGGCCACAGCTACCTAAAGCCATTGGAAATAGGGACTTGTCGCTGGTTCTTTTCAAGCTCCCTATCCCTCCCAGACTATCACTCGGGACTTTTGTCGGAAACGTCATTCATGGTTTTTCCCTAAACATAGGTTTGTGAAACGCGCAAGGCACGGTTGATTTGATTTGGGTCTAGCAGAAGACCGCGGCAGCCTCGCAACAAGGGGGCGACACAGGGTTCTTCGTCGCCCGTCGGGCTGCTCCCATCGACCCAGGGGCGGGAGAAACTTCAAGCCAGGATGTCTCCAAGCTTCGAATACGAAGTTCGAAAGGTCTCTACCGACAACAGGGTCTACGTCCTTGGCACGTCGCGATGGCGTGTTATTCTATGGCAACAACGAGGCAGTTTACAATGATCATCCAGACCACGGCTGTCCTCGGGTGTACGTCCCCCTTCTCGAAAGAATTCAAATGGAAGAACTCCAGTTTGGCCGGGTGCCGGCCCAGTCCCATCTGGCCCTCAAGCAGGGCAACGATCGCCTCGTGAACAATTTGAAGGCTAATCACTCGTCCCGCCGTGAGTTCATGCGGCTCTCCGGGCTGGCGGTCGGCGCGACCGCGCTCGCCCTCCCCGCGACCGGATTGGCCGCCTGCCGGCCGGCACAGGCACGTGATCCGGACGCCGTACTCGCCCGGCTGCTCGAGGGCAACAAGCGGTTCGTGAGTGGCCAGCTTGTCCATCCAGGGCGGAGACCGGAGGACTTCGCGGCCCTGGCGGAAGGGCAGGCGCCCATTGCCATCATCATCGGGTGCGCGGACTCGCGGGTTGCGCCCGAACTGGTCTTTGACCAGGGTGTCGGCGATCTTTTTGTGGTCCGCGTGGCGGGGAACATCGTCAGCGGCGCGGGCCCCACCGTGAAGGGGAGCATCGAGTTCGCGGTGGCCGAGCTGGGCGCGAGGCTGATCATGGTGCTGGGACACAGCCAGTGCGGCGCGGTCAAGGCCGCCATCGAGCACATCGATGCCAACGACGCCCTGCCCGGGTCGATCGGCGAACTCATCGACCCGATTCGACCGGCGGTCGTCGCGGTGAAAGGTCGCCCCGGTGACAAGCTGGTCAATGTCACCCGAGCCAATGTCGAGCGGGGCGTCGAGCGGCTCAAGGGGCTCGATCCGATTGTCTCGAAGTTCGTCAAGACCGGGGAATTGAAGGTGGTCGGCGCGACCTACGAATTGCGCACCGGCCTGGTTGAGGTCTTCGCCTGATCGGCCGGTTGCCGGCCGCGGCCCCAGACCGCACGGATCCCCCTTTGGCAACCACGCCTCGGCGCCGATCGATTCCAGGAGAGACCCCCCGGGATGCATGCCCAAGCCCCGGGGGGCCTTCCGCTCTTGCACGCCTGGCTTCCAAAATAGGAGCATTTGCGATGACGAGTGGCCAGGTCGACATCCGAAAGGCACGCTCCACCTTGGGTCGTGAAACGGGTTGCTTCCTGCTTGATCGGGGCTCCGCATGTGGAACATCAGTTTTTTTTTGAAAAACCCGTGTCACTAATTGACGTGCGGGAAAGGGCCTTGTAAGCTCCCAAATACATTACATGAAGCACGGCGTGTTTCCGTCCATTTCGAGTGTGAACGCTTCTTCTTCATCTCAAAGGAGAATCCTCACATGTTCGCACCATCGGACGATGCCGTTCCCGCACCGGTTCGCACGATCTTGCGGGGTATCGGGCAGGTCTTCTTTCAGGAGAACGCCTGGACGGGAGGCTGTTTTGCCCTGGGGATCGCGATCAGCTCGCCGCTGATGGCGCTCGGGGCGGTCGTGGGCGCGGCGATCGGAGCGGCGACGGCCCGGGTACTGAAGTTCGACGAGAAGGAGCTGACCGCCGGGATTTACGGCTTCAACTCCACCTTGGTCGGCATCGCCACGCTGTTCTTCTTCCGGCCGGGGGTGATGAGCAGTTTCCTGCTTGTCGGCGGTTGCGTCGTGGCGACGCTCCTGACCTGGCTGGCGCGAAAATATGTTCCGTTTCCGACGTACACCGCCCCGTTCATCGTCACAACCTGGGTCCTGTTTTTACTGGGTAAGGCCCTTTCGGTGTCTCCGGTCGAGCTTGGAGGGCCGCTGGAAGGAGCCGGCATGGTCCAGGCCGTGGCCCACGGAGTGAGCCAGGTGATGTTCCAGGCAAGCCTCTGGACGGGTCTGCTTTTCCTGGTCGGCATCGCCCTGAGCAACTGGGAGCACGCTGTCTGGGTGCTGCTGGGCTCCATAGTCGGCATGCTGGTGGGGAGCTACCACGCGACTGCGGCGGCGAGAGTTCTTGACCCAGAGAGCCTGGTCGAACGGGGGCTGCTCGAGAACGTCGCACTGGGCCTCTACGGCTACAATGCGACCTTGGCGGCGGTCGCCCTGTTCCTGTGGAGGCGGTCGCTAATCCCGCCGCTCCTGGGCATGCTGCTGGCGGTGCTGCTCACCGATCTCATCCCGATGCTCGGGCTGCCGGCCCTGACCGCGCCGTTCGTCATGGCGACCTGGCTGGTTCTGGGGTTCGGCTGGCTCGATGAGAAATATCTCCGAGCGCCGTCTCCTTCGCCGGCCTGACCGATCCCGATGAGTCGGGCCGTCGCGCTTCCGACGACACCTTTCCTTCGAGAACTGAACCGACTTTGGAGAGCGACGCATGAATCTCTCGCCGCAGGAACGCGACAAGCTATTGATCTTCGTGGCCGCCCAGGTGGCCCGGGAGCGTAAGAAGCGTGGCCTGAAACTCAACGTCCCCGAGGCCACCGCCCTGATCACGGCCGAACTGATGGAGATGGCGCGGGACGGCAAGACCGTCGCCGAGATCATGAGCGCGGGCCGAGAAATCCTGGGCCGCGGCGACGTCATGGAGGGAGTCCCGGAGATGGTCTCGATGATTCAGGTCGAGCCGACGTTCCCCGACGGCAGCAAGCTGGTGACGATTCACGAGCCGATCCACTGAAGATCAAGGCAATTTTCCACCCATCCTCCATCTAGCAGGGAGACTGAACGTGGTTCCAGGCGAGTACTTCTTTGACGGGCCCGACCTCGAGCTCAACGCGGGCCGATCCGTTGTGACGCTCAAAGTCAACAACACCGGGGACCGGCCGATCCAGATCGGGGCGCACTACCACTTCTTCGAGGTCAACAAGGCGCTCGTCTTCGACCGGGTGAAGGCTTACGGCACTCGGTTGGACCTGCCGAGTGGCACGTCCGTCCGGTTCGAGCCCGGCGACTCCAAGGAAGTCAGGCTGATCCCCTACGGCGGGCGGCGGGTGGTGTTCGGATTCAACGCCCTGGTGAGCGGGCGTCTGGACGACCCGTACACCCGCGCGACCAGCCTGAAGCGCTGTGTCGAGCAAGAGAACGGCCACAAGCCATCCAATTGACTCGGCGTTTCGACCCATCCCCTCCCCGCACAGACCTGGGACATTCACCCATGAGCGTGAAAATCTCGCGTGAAGCGTACGCCAAGAAGTATGGCCCGACGAAAGGCGACCGCATCCGGCTGGCTGACTCCGAGCTGATCATCGAGATCGAGGAGCACTATGGCGACTACGGCGAGGAGTCGATCTTCGGCGGCGGCAAGTCGATCCGGGACGGACAGGACCAGTGCCCCCTCGAAGAGCCGATGAGCCCGAGGCACTGCGACCTGGTCATCACCAACGCGGTGATCATCGACCACTGGGGCATCGTCAAGGGCGACATCGGCATCAGGGACGGCCGGATCGTGGCCGTGGGCAAGTCCGGCAACCCCCTGACCCAGAGCGGTATCGATCCGAGGATCGTCATCGGGCCCGGCACCGAGATCATCGCTGGCGAGGGGAAGATCGTCACGGCCGGCGGCATCGACACACACATCCACTTCATCTGCCCGCAGCAAATCGAGGTGGCCCTGGCGAGCGGTATCACCACTCTGATCGGCGGCGGCACCGGCTCAGCCACCGGGACGTGGGCGACGACCTGCACGCCGGGCGCGTGGAACATCATGCGGATGCTCCAGGCATTCGAGGGACTGCCGATCAACGTTGGCGTGCTCGGCAAGGGCAACGGCAGCCTGGCGAGGCCGCTCGAGGAGATGATCGAGGCCGGGGCCTGCGGCTTGAAACTCCACGAGGACTGGGGCACCACCCTGTCGGTCATAGACACCAGCCTGACGGTGGCCGACGAACACGACATTCAGATTGCCATCCACACCGACACCCTCAACGAGTGCGGGTTCCTTGCAGACTCGATCGCGGCCATCAAGGGCCGGGCGATCCACAGCTTTCACACCGAAGGTGCCGGCGGCGGTCACGCCCCGGACATCATCAAGATCGCCGGCGAGCCCAACGTCTTGCCCTCCAGCACCAACCCGACCCGGCCGTTCACCGTCAACACGATCGACGAGCACCTCGACATGCTGATGGTCTGCCACCACCTGTCGCGGAGCATCCCCGAGGACGTGGCGTTCGCCGAGAGCCGCATCCGGGCCGAGACGATCGGGGCCGAGGACATCTTTCATGACCGCGGCATCCTCAGCATGATGAGCTCCGACTCGCAGGCGATGGGCCGGATCGGCGAGGCCATCGTCCGGACCTGGCAGACGGCCCACAAGATGAAGGTGCAGTTCGGCCCGCTGGCCGCCGACAGTTCCCGGAACGACAACGAGCGGGTCAAGCGCTACGTCGCCAAGTACACGATCAACCCGGCGATCACCCACGGCATTTCGCACCACGTCGGCAGCATCGAGCCGGGCAAGCTGGCCGACCTTGTGCTCTACGATCCGGCGTACTTCGGTGTCAAGCCCTTCCTGGTCCTCAAGGGAGGCCTGCTCGTGAACGCCCAGATGGGAGACCCGAACGCCAGCATCGCCACCCCGCAGCCGGTCTACATGCGGCCGCAGTTCGCCGCCTACGGCCGGGCCCTGTCGAAGTCTTGCTTGACCTTCGTGTCGAAGGCGGCGCTGAAGCACGGCGTCGCCGAGCGTTACGGCCTGCAGCGCGAGGTGGTGGCGGTCGAGAACTGCCGGAAGATCGGCAAGAAGGACATGAAGCGCAACGAGGCGACTCCCGAGATCCGGGTCGACGCCGACACGTACCAGGTCTGGGTCGACGGCGAGAAGGTCAGTAGCGAGCCACTCGATTCTTTGCCGATGACCCAGCGCTATTTCCTGTTCTGAGCTGGGGGGTGCCCCGCCGTACAGGCCGTCCGCCTCGGTCTGTTCGACCCCATCGACGTCGGAGAACGATGAACCTCTGCCTGCTCCAGATCGCCGACTCGGCCCTCCCGATCAGCGGCTACACGCATTCGTGGGGGCTGGAGGCGGCGATCGCGCGTGGACTGGTTCACGACCCCGAGAGCCTGGAAGGTTGGACCGGCCGCTGGCTCCGGACGTCGCTGGGACCCCTCGAGGGTGTTCTGGTCGCGTCGAGCTGCCGGGCGGCCCTCGCAGGGAACCAGGCCGGACTGCTGGCGCTGAACCGCCTCGCCGAAGCCTCGATCGTGCCCCCCTCGATCCGCTCCGCCAGCCGCGAGATGGGCCAACAACTGCTGGCACTGGGCTCAACCTGGGCCTGGTGCGCCGGGGGGCTGGCGAGGCTCACGAACCCGCTGCCCGAGGATCCAGATCCCTGGCACCACCCGGTCGCTTTCGGTCTGCTCGGTGCCTTGGCGGGCGGCGGAATCGAGGACATTTTGACCGCTTACCTGCATCAGGCAGTCCTGGGTATGATCGGAGCGGGGGTTCGAGCCATCCCGGTCGGACATACACACGGCCAGCAAGTGCTGGCTTATCTTCAGAACGACATCCGGACCCTGGCCGCGGAGCTGGTCAACCGCGACCCTGAGACTGCCGGGGCCGGCTGCCCCTTCTACGAGGTCCTCTGCGATGAACAAACTCGCCTTTACGCCCGGATGTTTCGCTCTTGACCCGTGGTCAGAGCCACCAGTCTCGATCGTACGACCCCGTCGCCGGCACTCCCTTTGGGGCGTTGCCTTCCACAAGGACCATGACCACCCCCACGATCACATGGGCCGCCCCGGCCCAGCCCGCTACGCCGGGCCTTCGCGCAAGGTGTTCACCCTTGGCGTGGCCGGGCCCGTTGGCTCCGGTAAGACAGCTCTGGTCGAGGCGCTCTGCCGCGCCCTCTGGCCCGAGATCAATCTCGCGGTGATCACCAACGACATCTACACGCACGAGGACGCCGAGTTCTTGTCGCGCCGCGAGGCACTGCCTGTCGAGCGAATCGTCGGCGTCCAGACCGGCGGCTGCCCGCACACGGCCATTCGCGACGACGCGAGCGCCAACCTCAGCGCCGTGGCAAACTTCCAGCGGCAGTTTCCTGGGCTCGAGCTGGTCCTGGTCGAGTCCGGCGGCGACAACCTCACAGCCGTCTTCTCGCGCGAGCTGGCCGACCGCTTCATCTTCGTCATCGACGTGGCCGAGGGGGATAAGATCCCCCGCAAGGGGGGGCCGGGCATTTGCAACAGCGACTTGCTGATCATCAACAAGACCGACCTGGCCCCGCACGTCGGGGCCGACCTGGATGTCATGCGCCGGGACAGCCAGAAGATGCGGGGCGAGCGTCCGTTCCTGATGGTCAGCCTCCGTCAGAAAGAGGGCGTCGAGGAGGTGATCACGTGGGTGCGCGAGCAGTTCGCATCAGGCGCGAAGAGCTCGTGACACCGCCCGAGTTTCTTGGCGTGCTGCCGACCCAGAACCCGGCGGGGAGGGTGGGCGGAGCACGAATCGAGCTGATCCGTTCCGCGGATCGGACGCATCTGGGAGCCTGCTACCAGCAGATTCCCGTTCGCCTCTTTCCTCCGTTCGAGCTAGATTCCGAACCGGCGGCGCTGCTCTACCTGATCAATCTCACCGCCGGACTGCTGGACGGCGACGCTCACTTGATTGAAATCACCGCGAAGGAAGGAGTGAGGGCCGTCGTAACGGGCCAGTCGGCCACGCGGATTCACCCGGCCCTGGACAGTCACGCGACCCAGCAATGGGTGGTGAAGGTCGAGGACGACGCCTGTTTGGTAGTACTGCCGGGCCCCGCGATCCCTTTTCGGGGAAGCCGCTACTATCAGCGCGGGCGCGTCGAGCTTGCCCCGCGTGCCCGCCTGATCTGGGGCGACATCTGGTTGCCCGGCCGATACGACCGCGGCGAGCTCTCTGAGCGATTCCAGTTCGAGCAGATCGTCCAGGACTTCGAAGCCCGCCGAGCCGGACGCTTGATTTATCGCGATCGGTTCCGTTGGGATGGCCCCTGGAGCCCCGAGGACGCCCACTGGTTCTTCGGTGGGGCCTTGGCCTCCGCCAGCCTGTTCATCGCCGGGCCGGTGCCCGAGGCTCTGCCCGAGGCAGACCCTGCGCTTCGGCGCTCACTCTTTCGGCTCGATTCCGGCCAAAACTGCATCCGGTGGTGCGGCCACCCGACAGCCGTCACGGCTGACCTCGTGCAAACAGCTCTTCGCCTGGCAGCTCAATGGACCGGCGGGCCAGATGCACCCCCGTGGCTCCTCGCCTCGAGCGGTCTGTCCCCCAACCACTGGTTTTCGACGCCGGTGGGATAACCAATGAGCCAGCGTCAGAACTTGACCAAGAAGCTGATCGCACCTGTCAACTGGCTGTCATGATTATGAGCGCCGTTGACTCCGAAGGCGGGTGCGCCGGCGAAGTCACCGCGAATCTCCGGGCGGATCTCTAGGTGTTTGTCGGGGTGCCAGTTAACGCCCAGGGTCACCTCTTCATAGTTGGTGTTGATGCCGGTTCGAGTGCCCTTGACGTCGTCGAACCACTCGGCACGACAGAGGGCATCAACTTCACCGCTTAGATGCAAGATGTTGATGAGGTACAGTCCATACCAGGAGCCGGTGCCGACCCGCGTGTCTCCATCCCAGCCCATGTTGGACTGAACAACTTGAGTGAAATACTCGTTCCAGTTTTGCTGGAGCCGGAGTTCCACCATGGTGTCGAAGTTGCCCGCCAGGCCAGGGGCGGCGAAGAGAGCGTGTGGACCGGCGTAGACCGAGCCCGTGAGCCGCGTCTTCCGCTCATCCGTCAGCCAGTAGTTGACCTGTCCTATGTAGCAATAGGAGTTGTTGCTACGCAACGTGAAGAACGTGTTGGCGCCGAAGGTCATCCCGTTCCAGACTTCCAATCGATCTGTGGCGTGCAGGTTGGTCAGGAAGCCGGTAAAAGCACCGTCCTGCGAGTAGAAGAACTGGTAGTCGCTGGAGTAGAACGGCCGGTAAGGGGCGAGGAAGCCATTGTAGCCGATGATCGTGTTCATGCGGCCGACCTTCACATCCATGCCGCCCTCGGTGAGGATCGGCAGGTGGGCCGAGAGGTAAAGGTCGCGGAAGTCCTGTCCGAAGTGCGCATTGCCGGGCGGGTAGCCGATGCCACCCTTGGCCGCGCCCAGCGCCGCGTCGGCACCGGCGAAGTACCTCATCATGAATCCGATATTGAACTCGTCCTGCCTGAGCGGCTTCTCGATCGCCAGGCCAATCTGGTTGAGCAAGAACTCGTCGCCGAAGCGGTTCTGGCGAGGCTGGACTGAGAGAATGCCGTGGCCAGGCGACGCGCCCGTGTAGCCGCCCTCGACCCAGCCGAAGGTTCGGATGCCGCTGTCGCCGAACAGCTTTCTCAAACGCAGGTCGTCCATCAGGAAGTTCACGTCCGAGACCGGGGTCGGCCCCAGCCTGAAGTCGTCGGGGGCCTGATAGATATCTTCCGTGAGTTCGCCCGGCAGCGACTCCGCCTCCAGTCCCGTGCTGGCCACCGGCGGCCGGGGGCCGGGAGCGACCGCTCCAGGCTGCTGGATTTCCTGGGCAGGCTGGGGGACTTCCTGGGCGTCGGCGGCGACCGCCCCCACCAGCAGGGCCGCGAGGCACCCGCCGAGTCGATATTTCGATTCCACAGAGAAGGGTCTCCTTGAACTACCGTAATATTAGGAACGGATGAATATAACTCATCCGTTGAGATTGGAGGCTCCGTGGCGCGCCCCCGTGATTCCGCTATTAATTTCGGTCGCGACGAATCGGAAGCTTTAGGGTGGTGGCAGGGATTTGATTCCTTTGCGGACTGCGCAAGTCAGTTCGGATTAAACGCTAAGCTGTAACTCTTTTTTTGCGTTTCAAATGTACAGTAACACTCCAATTATTTTTTTGCCTAGACTATCCATTCCTTTTATTCTTCCTAGTCTACCTGATGCATAATCGAATCTAAGTTAAATCACCAGTAATGAATCAATATGCAGAGCGGAACTTTAAAGAAAATGGGCAAAAGTGGCTTAACAATTTCATTAAGTTAGAGATGCTGAAAATAATTATCTAAATATAATAGTGATATTAAATCTAATAATATGATGATTCAATGTCGTAATATAGCCGCTTTAGCTAATCTGGGAAACAGTGCTGTTCGGTTGCGTTGCACCATAATTCTCAATGGCTCATCCTGCGTTTCGGGGGGTTATTCCAAAATGCATGAGCGGAGGGGTATAATCCCGTCCTTGGAACCGGGATTTGGCGGATGGTTTCTCACTAACTAGGATGGTGTGTGCACGGATGCTGA
>JBAUOX010001114.1:0-2520 GCA_049579985.1 Isosphaeraceae bacterium
GTGCCGGCTCTCCGGGACAGCCAGAAGCCTCCATATCCAGCGACCACTCCGAAGAAGGAGTAGGTGAGAACCCGACCGAGGGTGTAGGTGAGCTGACGCCTGAGATTCGAGGCTGGGCTGCCCGCGCCCACACCGATGCTCAAGGCGAATCCGCCGCACATCCCCACGCAATGCGCCGAGCCAAGCAGCCCTCCCAGAAACACCAGCGGCAACTCGATCATCGCGGTGCGGTCTCCAGGATGACCGGGGCTCGGTCGTCGACCGTGCCAGCGGCCGAGTAGGAGACCGGCTGAAGGACAGAATGGCCCGGTGGCAGGGAGAGCACCAGAGGCTGGCGGAGCCGGAGCGAGTTGCCGATCACGATCGCGCTGCTGGCGACCATGAGCAAGGCAGCCAGGGCCGGGTTGAGCCAGCCCAAGGCCGCGGCGGCCACGCCGAAAGTATTGTAGGCGAATGCCCAGAAGAGGTTCTGCCGGATCACCCGGATGGTCCGCCGCGCCAGCTCGATGGTCCAGGGAATGCGCCTCAGGTCGTCTCCCAGCAGGCAGATTGCGGCCGAATCGCGGGACACGTCAGTGCCGCAACCAAGCGCGATGCCAACGTCGCTGGCGGCAAGGGCAGGGGCATCGTTGATGCCATCGCCCACCATCGCGACCGGGCCGTGATCGCGCCGGGTGCGATGAATGGCCGCGACCTTCTGCTCCGGCAACAACTCGGCCTCGACGGTGACGCCCAGCTCACGGGCGATCGCCCGTCCCCGCGCGGCGTGGTCGCCGGTCAGGACGCCCACGTCGAGGCCGGCGGCCCTCAGCCATGCGATCACCTGGTCGAAGCCCGATCGCCACTGTTCGGCGAAGACGAAGAGCCCGCGCGCTTCTCCGTCCCATCCCACCAGGGACATTGAAAGCCCCTGGTCGCGCGCCTGCTCGAGCGCCCGGCCGAGCACAGGGCCAAGGTGCAGCCCCCGCTCATCCATGAGCAGGGGACTGCCAAGCGATATCGATGTATCCGGGCCGTCACTCTCCAGGATGCCGACCACACCGTGCCCGGGCACGACGCGAACGCGGTGCGCTTTGTCCGGGGTGGCGCCGAGAACGGACGTGTGCAGGTGCAGATCGCAGATCGCCTTCGAGAAAACATGCGATGAACACCCCGCTAGTACCGCTGCGCGGGCCAGGGCGTTGTCCCGCTCATCCGGGTGCTCGAACCGGCAGGCGCCCACAACCGCCGCGCCGGTCGTGAGCGTGCCCGTCTTGTCGAACCGGACCGCACCAATGTCAGCCAGCCGCTCGAGCGCCTCGCCGCTACGAAAGAGGACCTGGTGATTTGCCGCCTGGCCGATCGCGCTCCAGACCGCCAGAGGCGTGGCCAGTCCCAGCGCGCAGGGGCAGGCGATCAGGCTGACGGCCAGCCCGGCCATCAGCCCCTGTCCCAGCGAGCCGAAGGCCCAGTGCAGCAAGAAGGCCAGCACGGAGATGCCTGCCACAATCGGCAAGAACCAGGTCGAGATCCGGTCCACCAGGCGCTGATAGCGTCCCTTGGAGAGTCGCGCCTGCTTGACCAGCTCCACCAGCCGGGCGAGCGTTCCGTCGGGCCCCGCGGCCTTGACCCGCACGACAAGATCACCGTCGAGATTGAGCGTCCCGCCCAGGATCCGCGCCCCTTGTTCCTTGAGCACGGGCCGGCTCTCGCCCGTCAGGACCTGTTCGTCCACCAGGGCGGCGTTGCGTTCCACCTGCCCGTCGGCGGGAAACCGTTCGCCCGGCAAGATCCGCAGCCGGTCGCCGACCTTGACTTCCGCGAGCGGGACGAATTGCTCATGTTCCGTGTCAGGGCCCAGCCGGCGGACGTCGAGGGGCAGCAGCCGGGTGAGAGCATCGAGCGCCGAGGTCGCCTTCAGCCGGCCCGCCGCCTCCAGCCAGCGGCCCAGCGTTGTCATCACCAGGATCACGCAGCCGACCTCGAAGTAGATCGGGCCTGTCCCCCGGAACACCGAGAGAGACGACGCGGCGAATGCGGCACTCACTCCCAGGCAGAGCAATGCGTCGGTCGACGGGACGCCCCGGCGCAGGTTCTGCCAGGTGCCGCCTGCCAGCGGGACGCCCAGCAGGAAAAGCACAGGTAACGAGAAGAGCAAGACCACGTGGCGGAACAGCCCGTGCATGACGATCAGAAGCTGGTTCCCCGGTCCCGCCGCCTCGTAGACGTCGGTCGTCCAGAGGGCCATGGTGAAGGCCATGACGTTCATCGAGAAGAAAATCGAAAGGCCAAGCCGTGTGAGCATTCCCCGCGCGGCGCCGGCCTCGCCTTTCTCCTGCACGATGGCCGCGGCCATCCGGCAGCCCAGACAGCAGTACAACTCCGCCGCCTCGACACTGGGCGGATCGGCCCACCGGCCCCACCAGCCCGTAGGCAGGGGAGACTGGCAGTAGTCGCAAACCCGCGGCTGAGGTTGCATGGGGCTCATGGTGGCGACAGCAATTCCGACTGGAGTGACGGCAGCAGCCAGAGCACGACGTA
>JBAUOX010001115.1:0-8437 GCA_049579985.1 Isosphaeraceae bacterium
AGAAATTGCCTCTTTACCTGGGGCTCTTTGAGTTCGTTCATAATGTTCGAAAACGGGGCAAAGCGTTGCTGGGTGCGCTGATTGAACTGCTAGTCACGCCAACCCCCCGAAACGCAGGATGAGCCAAGTTCAATAGCCGTCTTGTCGCATCGAGTTTTTCGTCCTTGACGTCATTTTTGCTCAAGAAGGCGCGGATTGCTCGTTCATCCCCCCAGCAAATGCAGATGATCTCACTCACTGCGCCGTCGGCTCGATGAGCTCCTTGAGCATGGCGGGGAAGACTGCCCAAGCTTCCTGGTAGGTCGCTTCCAGCGGGGCGGGGATGTAGCGAGTCTCGGAAAGGAAGATCGGCAGCGAAGGGAGCGCGTCGCCGATTCCGACGGACTCCACGTAGGCTGTTGGGATGTCTCCGCCGATGTAGGACGCCACGATCAGCGGCTTACCGGGCGGCGCTACGAACGGCTGGTCGCCGAGTTCGTCCCAAATCGCCTTGTGAATACCTTGAGGGTCGCGGGGCGTCGGCGGGAAAAGGTCCACGACGAGCAAATTCACTCCTTGATTGAGGATGTCGGCCGCTTTTTCGACAAAGGACCGGAGCGCGGCGCGGCTGTCCTTGTTGCCTGGAGAAAGGATCTCGATGATGGCGACGACTTTCCCGCGTCCATGTCGAATCACGACTCGGTCGGCCCGTTTCGCGTAGTTGACACTCTGGATTTTGGCGATCAGCCGCGCGGTCGGCGGCGCCGTGGCGACGGCGATCCCGCCTTCAGGCCCCCCTTTTGGCTCGTAAGCCTGGAGCGTGACGACATACGGAATCGGACGACCGGTGACCTGCTCCGCCATGGCCATGTAACCGGGTGGAAGCAGCCCGGCGTTCAAGGCGTTGCGGATCGCGACCACCCAGCATTGGTGAAAATCGTGAAAATCACCAGCTTCGACTCGAGTCCAGTCGTGAATCGGCATGTTGCATCTCCTTGGGTCGCGTCTATTTTACCCTGGCCCGACCGGCGGGGTAGGTTTCCTCGTCTTGCGATTCCGATCACACCAGTCCTGTTGCCCGCACTCGTTCGCTCCGGGGTCGAGCGAGCGGCTTGCTTTCTCCTCAAGACATCCGAGCCAAGCTTGCCGCCCAAACGAACAGAATGCCCCGGACACGCGCATTCCTCACATCTGGTGTCTTCTCTCCTTTCGCGCATTCCGTCAATTTCGTGGTTCCACCTCTTCGCCCTTTTCATCCATTTTGTGGTCCCTCCGCCGCAACAGCCGATGCCCCCGAACCGTGAATCCTCGCTCCGCCAGCCGCCTTTCCCACCCCTCGCGCGTGCCGATCGTCGCCGTCTCGTCGAGCAGCCCGTGTTTCTCTTCCTGCCGGGTCAGTCGGGCGACTTTGGCCAGGAGCGGGTGCCTGGGCGGAAGGAACGTTTCCTTGCGGTGGAGGATGGGGGGATTGGTGCTCGTCGTTGAGGTCGTAGCAGTCGAGCTCCCGCGTCCGGAGCGAGAGCTTGAGGCTGCGGAGCAAGGCCGGGTGCGGGTCGGTCACGAAGTCGGGATAGACCAGGTACGAGACCTTCCCCGAATGCCGGTGCAGCTTGATCAGGTTCGCCCCCTCGACCTCGCCCAAGTACGCGCGGGCGCAGCCCTCGTACACCCGGAGCAGCGGCTCGAGCGACTCAAGGGCGTCGCCAGGTATGATATCTGGGTCACCGGGTGAAGAAGCCGTCTCGATGGCGACGAAATACCAATGGCATGGAATGTTGGCGCAAGTTTCACGGGCGGTAGCGGTCAGATGGCCGTCATGGGCGAACTCCTCCATCGTCAATGCAACGCAGCGATTCCTCATGTTGATATCGGCATGGACCTATTCGCGTTTCGGGACGACCGCGAAGACGTTGCTCGCATCCAGGTCAAGACGGCACCTGGAAAGCGCTATAGGAATGGAGCAGGCTACCACGCGAAGTTTGGAGTACCGATGGCCCAGTTACGGCGACCCGACAACCCACCACTTTTCTACGCCTTGGCCGTTCGCCTGGCCGAAGGGTGGGGCAGCTTCGTCGTCATCGGTCGCGCCCAGTTGCAGGAGCTATGGAACAAAGGCTGTGGCTCGGAGAATGCCAAGTCGGGCGACCTGGAACTTTACATTCAGTTTCGCCCGGACCACGGAGAGCAGAGACCTGGAGATGGGGAGGCTGGCAACGAACCAGAACTGCGAGTTCATTGTGGTGAATTCGACCTGACGGACTACAGGAACGCCTGGGAAAGCCTGCCTCCTCTCAAACCGCTTGCAGACATCAATCCAGGAACGGCTCACGCCTGAACGAGGTCGCCCGGCCGCACGAACACGAGCGTTCGGTCGGTGTCCTCCTCGATCAGGGCGTACCCTAGCTTTTCAGTTTCTTGCAACTGTAAGCCAGTAAGTATTGGCACCACTTCACTGGCCAGTTTTTCAATGCTGCCATGGGTCGTCAAGGAATCTTGAAATGTGTCGAAGTTGACGGAAATTGTAGAGGCGGTTCCTTTCGCACCGGGAATTGCAGACAGAATCATCGCCCGGCTCAAGGGATGCAGCCCGAAGACCAAACCGTTCGCTCTTCGACCAACCTGAACGATAATGGGACCCAGCGGTCCTTCCGATGGCGGCGCAGCGACTTCCAAGACGACCCAGGCATTGTCGCGGGTGCGTTTTTTGAGCTCGTCGGCGAAGGCCTGAGCTTTTTTCCGGGAATCCCAGACGTACAACCAGCGGCGCCCAGTCCCTGGCTCGGGCGCGCGTGGCAATTTCCCAAGGTCAACCCCCTGCTGCCGCAGCAGACGGGCGTAAGCCTCGAACTCAGCATCTTTGTTGAAGCCATCGTTGCGGCCGACAGTGAACGCCATCGAAGCACCTCCTACAACATCAAACCGACAGCAATCATACGCCGAAGCGTCTGACGGGAGAAGCACTTGGGGTCACGGATCGAACGGCTTTGAGTTGGGAAGCGATCCGTGTCCCTGTGGCCGCTGGTTCAGAGCTCGCAGGCGGTTCGAGGATTGTTCCGATCATGTCTCCAACCGACATCGTGCACGGGAAACATTCCTTCTTCACACCCTATGTCTCTGCTTTTTTTCGCGGATTTCGTCAATTTCGTGGTTCCACCTCTTCGCCCTTTGCTCCCCTTCGCCGCACCAATCGGTGTCCGCGAATCTGGAACCCCCGCTCCGCCAGCCGCCTTTCCCACCCCGCGCGCGTGCCGATCGTCGCCGTCTCGTCGAGCAGGCAATAGCCTGAGACTGTCGCGTTCACTATGCTGAGCGTTGCACGCCCCCGATGTTTCCTGCGTATCGGGCGCGTCTCGGATGCGATGTTGTGGTCGCGCGTTGGTTTCGATCCTCGTCGAGGCTGTGGTCGATGAGCTTGCCAGAGAGCAACGCGGAGGAATGGTACGGCAGAATCTGCCGGTTGAAGGTGGACCGGGCGAGACCAGAGCCGGCCCCGCACAAGCCGCTGCTTTTGCTCGTATTCTTCGACATGTTGGAGGCCGGGCAACTGTCGGATGGAATGCTGGAGCTCACTCCGAGCTTGGCGTTTCGGTTCTCGGTCTATGGTAGCGTCGTGGCCCACAGGCGCTCGCAGAAGTTGCTGGTGATCTTCCCGTTCTTCCATCTCCGGAGCGAGGGCTTCTGGCAAGTCCTCGATGAGAAGAGCCAGCCCACCAGCGAGCGGAACCGTGCGCGCTACGCCATGATTGATCCCGGGTTCCTCGTGGCCGCGAGCGATCCGGGGTTTCGCCAGCGCGCCCGTTTGCTGCTCATCGCCAAGTACTTTCACCCCGAGGACCGAGCCGCGCTGTACCCCCTCTGCGACATATAGGTCCCCGACGAGGACGCGATCGCGGAGCAGGTCCGCTACCAGCCGATCGCCGAGGCGACGAAGAAAGGCCGCGATGCGCGGTTCCGGATCATGGTCCTGTCCAACTACACGTTCACGTGCGCGCTGACGCGATATCGGCTAACCACCGTCTCCAGCGAATGCATCGTCGACGCGGCCCATATCCACCAGTTTGCCGCCTCACGCAACGACGACCCATGCAACGGCCTGGCCCTGTGCAAGAACGCCCACTGGCTGTTCGACAACGGCCTGTGGTCCCTGAGTGACGACTACCGGGTCATCGTGGCCCGGGGCCACTTCGATGAGGAATGCCTTGACCCGGGCACCAAGGGTTTGCTCGACTATGAGGGAGCCAGCATCCATCTGCCACGGGACCAGTCCAAGTGGCCCGCCCTTCCCAATCTCAAGTGGCACCGTAAGAACAAATTCAAAGGGGCGATCTGAGCGGGTCGATTCTCGTTGATCCGATTGCTCGGCCCAGAGCTCTCTCTTCAATCGACAGCTCAACGAGGTCTCCTATCTGACCTGTCGATCTCGAGCGCAGCGCGCTCGCTCAGGGCCTTGAACGCAAAGCCGATATAACTTCTCTCCCCATCGAAATCATCAACTGAAAAGACTACATGTCGATCGCCCATTCAACTTCGGCCTGCTAACCACTTCTCCTCTATGGCCTGCTCGTCAGGATCTAACGGCAGATCCAGTTTTTTCTTGATGACATTCCCAGCGAGCACCACGCTGACGTTTGTCTTGGAGATCCTACCGGCAATCATGACCCGGCCTTCCCACAGCGAAGTGTTCGATCTGGCCCAGTCCAAGGTCCGGAGGGGCAAGAGCCGTCGTCTCCAGGCTCGAGTGCGCGCCTTGATAAGGGACTTGCCTGCTCTCGCGAGCGAGGCCAAGGCAATAGCGTGAGCGTGAACGTAAGTCTTCCTCAGGTCGGCAGGACTTACCTCACGGGCCTTGGCCCGTCGCCAATCGGGGATCAGCCTGGAGACTTCGGACCAGAAATCGATGGCCAGTGCAAGCCTATCGGCATAGGGCTCCTCCTGCTTGCCTGCGAGAAGTATTCCAGTCGCGTGATAGATCCCACTCAGTGTGAAGAGCTTGAATGACCGGTTGGAGATCGTACTGCGCACCGTTTCCGTCATGTCGGCGAAGACTTCCACTCTTGCTGTCAACTCTCGTGTAATCCGCGCGGTCTCGTCGCGGGAATCACAAAGAATTCCCTGGGAGCGAGCTGACCGTGATTCGTTCCTGCGAATGTCGGAAAGGATTTGCTCGGCACGGCTCGGACCCGAGTCGACGAAGAGCAGGACCGGGACTGTCTCATGCCCCAATTCGGGACGCAGTTTCAGTGCCGCCTCGATCCCCGCGAGCCGGTTCATCCCGTCCAGGATCAGAATTCGCGCCGCAAGGGGCACTCTCAATGTTCCCGAGCCCGAGGCGCTCCCCTTGCCTCCGGACTCGCTGAAATGGACTTCTCCGTCGATCAGGCACGTGATGGCTGGGAGAACATAGGTCGCCGGGTTGTTCGCCAGATACTGCGAGATCTCCTGTGATCGATTGCGGTCGGGCTCCCGAACAAAGGGGCTGTTTTCCAGGTTCCACGTTGATTCCAAGGGGATCAAGCGGGGGATGAATTTCGTGGGGCAGAGGGCGATAAAGAAGGGCCGTCCCGCCTGGATTCCCCGAAGTGCCGGGAGCTGGATCTCGAAATCAGGCATCTCGGAAGGTTCCAACTCGTGAATCGTGAGCATCGTCGACCCGATTATACCGATGACTCGGAGAGGGTGCGAACCGCATCGATGAGCCGATCGAATGGCACGCGCTCCACTCCAGGTCCCCACAGCTCTCGGCTGAGCCAGGCGACAGATACGCCGCGACGCACATCAACTCGATCGGAGTGCTACTCGGGCTCGGACTCAAGCAGTTCCACGTCCTCGCTCCATTCCCGACCAGCGCGTTTGTTCCGCCCGATTTGGACGAGCGCATCGACTACTGATCTCCGCCCGGCACTGTTATCCTTGCCGGTTAGCGACCAGTTCGCCGTCCAAAAATCCTTCTGCTGGTAGATGAGCAGTTCACGCGTCCGCAGGAGCACCGGCTCGGGGTTCGTTATGTCCAACTGGGCCAAATCGTACGAGCTGGCCACAGAATTCGTCACGTACTGCGTCATGCAGACGATGCCGACCTTGCTCAGGAGCTTGGATTCGGCGACCCAGAGGTCCCGCCAGTTCGTCTTAACCTCTTTCCATAGTGTGAAGAAGTAATTGATCAGGGTATCCTTGTCCTCGAACTCCGGGATCTTGCGCTCCTGGATGTCCCGGACGGCCGTCTCGATGGCGGCTGGTTTGACGAGGTGCACTCGGGTGCGGTTCGTCGGCCAGTCGATTTCGTTGCGAAATGGACTCTCGGGATCATTGTCCGCAGTGGCGACAAACTCGTAGCGATTGTCGATGGAGAGGCGTGCGGTGAGAAGGGTCGCCGCAGAGGTAACCGTCGCATCGCTGGTGAAGAGGATCTCGCCTGGCTTAGCGGAGAGCAAGGCAGCAACTTTCCTTCTCGCCTCATCGATCGCCTGTTTCGCTGCCCTGCCGTGAGAGTGGTGAAGGCTGCTCGCATTCCCAAAATCGACCAGTGAATACCGGCGCATCGCTTCGACCACCCGCAGGTCGGTTGACGTTGTGGCGTTGTAGTCGAGATAAGTGGGCTGCATGACCTGCCCGGGAAGTTTGCTCTTGCGGCCTTGAGAAAAGCTTAGGGGTTGACCACGTGGAAGTCAAATAGTTAACTTCCTGTGGTCCACTTCCGGGAGTGGAGCCCAGCCATGGGGGCACCCTCGGCCTTCCGACATCAAGGTTTTACCGCGACGATCAGGGCTTTACGCAGCAAGATCCGTCGTCTTTACCTGGAGGACGAATCGCCCTGGGTCGTCGGTTACAGCGGCGGCAAAGACTCCAGTGCGGCCTTGTGCTCGATTGCCGTGGAGAGGATGTGCTTCCTTCCCGTCACCTCACCATGCCGCGCCAGTCCCAAGAGCGCCAGGTTGTTCGCCTCCGTCGCGCCGCTCGTGAAGGGGCATCACGACTCTCTACGTACATTGATGATTGAAGATCATTGGCGCCCTTCACTTCCCTGCCGCGAAGGTGAGCGAGGATCGATCAATGGCTTACCGCGACCGTGGTTGTCCAGCGATCGACCAATTCACGCAGGCGGTCGCGGTCGACTACGGGGTCGGGCACGATCACGACCGTCCCCATGGCGTCGCCTTTTCGCGTTGAGACGGTGATGCCCAGAGCGTCGAGGTAGGCACGGAATTTCTTGTAAACGTCGCTCCGGGCTGTGATGTAGGGCCTGCCCTGACCGGTCAGAGCCAACTCCACGCCGGAATCCTGAGGCGGCGTCTGCGTGGCCTGTCCAGGCGTGGGGTTCGCCTGGGGGGCCTGAGAAATCTCCTGGGTCGCGGTTGTTTGCGGCCCTAGCGATAGGGTGAGCGGCATGTCCAGTGCGCGGGCGTACCGCAGGAGCGTGGCGACGGTCGGGTTGGCCTGCTTGCCGGCCTCCAGGCGGCTGAGCGCGGCCTTGTCCAGCTTTGACTGCAAGGCTAGATCCTCGAGGCTCATCCCCCGCGTCAAACGCGCGTCACGCAAGGTCGAGATGAACGTGCGGAATGCGGCCAGGTCCTCGGGATCGAGCTTCTCGCTGACGGTGGCAATCCGCCCCGTCTCGCGGTACTCGCGGTCAAGAATGGCGCGGGCGGCGGCGTCACTTGCCCTGGACTCGGGAGTCTGGGTTTGCGCGATGATCGCTTCTGCGCGGGTCCGTTTCTCATCGGGTAACTTCTCCAGGACCGCGCGGGTCCGGTCGGAAATCCGAGGCGAGGTCATGTCAATCTCCATATTCCTTGACCGGGTAGGCTGTCTTGGGCCGGATGATGATAAGGTCGTCGTCGCTCAAATCCTCGAATACCACCACGATGTGCTTGCCCGTCGAAGTGTCGCCAAAAATGAGCGGCAGCCCGGTCGAGGCGCTGTAATCGTCCGGATCGTCATGGCTGCCCGGATGGCGATGAATCACCTCCTCGACGTCTTCCGTTGTTACTTCACCGGGGCCGGTGATGTGCGGTTCGTTCTCATCGTCCCAAATGATCACATCGACGTACATCGCAAGCCCCGCACCGTTACTCTCCTGCCTTGATTTTAATACAACGGAATCATGTGGATGTCAATAGAGCGGTTTTCCTACGTGTTGCGCACATCTTGGGCCTGGGCGGGCTCGACAATTCCTCAAGCTCCGAAGGAGCGGAAGTTCATAGCCTGCGGGCGTCAGCCCCAGGATGTCCCCAAGCGACCCTTGCCCTTCCCCGTTCCGAGCCCAAATCGGGGCGACAGGAGGGCTCGGCCACGGCTCGCGGCTGTCGCCCCGCCGGGGCTGGATAAAACTTCTTGGCTCATCCTGCGTTTCGGGGGGTTATTCCAAAATGCATGAGCGGAGGGGTATAATCCCGTCCTTGGAACCGGGATTTGGCGGATGGTTTCTCACTAACTAGGATGGTGTGTGCACGGATGCTGA
>JBAUOX010001116.1:0-2291 GCA_049579985.1 Isosphaeraceae bacterium
GTGCGCAACCGCTGCAACCTACCCAGACGCGCGCACCAACTGGCGAGCGCCTACCCTGACTTGCCGGTTGGACGCGCGCGAACGTCGACCGGTCCGCGCCGGATAGAGTCTGTAAGCAGCAAGTAGGGTGCGTCGCAAAGACGCACCGGGAAGCTGAGCGGTGCGTCATCGCAAGCTCGACGCACCCTACCGGCTCGCGGAGCCGACCAATAGGAGGCGGGACGAGATCGTCCAGTTCCTTCAGGCCATTGATGCAGAGCTGGCCCTTCACATAACGCACGGGGAGAGGCTCGACCTTTACCTCATTGGGAGGTCGGCCCCGATCCTCCGGTACGGACTCGACCTGGCGACGAGGGACATCGACATCGTCCACGTCCACGGCTCCGCGCTCGAGGGCAGGGCCCTCGAACAATTCGGGAAGGGCACGCGGAACGCGGAACGCGGAACGCGGAGCGACTGGGCTTCTTTCTCGAGCCGGTACCACAAGGGTTGGCCCCGATCCCAGGCGGTTATCTCCACAGGGCGGTCGACCTCCCCGGTAGCTGGCGCGTCCTGAGGCCGAAGCCGCCAGAGCCTCACGACCTGGCTGTTACCAAGCTCAAGAGGTTCCACGCGAAGGATCGCCAGGATTTGCAGATCCTCTGCGATTCTGACGACCTGGATGCTGATCGGTTAAGCGAGGCTCTCGACTCCGCCTTCGCGTGGGCCGAGAAGGACGGTCCGGATCGTGAACGCGCTGCGGCGAATCTGAGGCGGGTCATAGACGACCTCGAAGGCAGGACACGTACGCTATGAAGAATAACTTGGGATCGGCGCGTCTCCGGGCCGGGCTCTCTGCCCCTTCCGGAGCATGGCGGCCTTGTCGCGCGAAAGGAGTGTACACTCATAGAACGGAGTACCAAATCTGGCGCACAGGCCATCCGCCCCGCAGGGCCTCAGCCTCGTAGATTGTGTGCGCCTCGGGCTTCTCAACCGACATGAGGCGGACATGAGGGCGACTTGGGAAGGCCCCGGAGGCAAGTGGATCGCCGAGACGCTCAAGACCAAGGGAACGACGACCATGAGGTTTCAGAGGCCCACCCGGGGTAAAGTCTGTCGGCCCGGTGTCGATGACAACTGGGATGAACCCGACCTTGGTCCACGGCCCCTTCAAGGGGCCATCCTCATGCCACCGGCACTGCCGGTGGTGCTGATTTGCTGTTTGAATCCGAGCCGCGGTATAATGATCGTTCAAAGAGATGAGGTTTCCGATGGAACATGCGATCCACGCAGCACACTTCATGGACCGGGTGCTCGACCCGCTCGCTGCCTGTCTCAACCGCGAGGCCGCTGTGAGCATAATCGACCTTCGCATTGACCCGGAGATCCAGGCCCGAGTCGAGGTCCTGGCGGAACGGGCCGACGAGGGAACGCTCACACCTGATGAGCGAGCCGAGTACCTGAGCTATGTTGAGGCCGCGGACCTGCTGGCGATCTTCAAACTCAAGGCCAAGCGTCATCTCGAAGCGAACGGCTCGAGCTGATGGATCCGGCCATGAGATCCGGTGCCGTTCCGAGGCCAGGAGATTGACCATGATCGACGAGATGACCAAGGACAACCTTCGTGTTTCGCCCGATGGCATCGCCGGACCCTACCTGATGGTGTCCGTGACCCAGCTCGATGCAGTCCTCGCAGTACTCAACCGCCACAAGGTTCGCTACTGGGTTGATGCCGACGCGATCTCTCTGGACAACGAACCGGCGATCGCCGTGATCAATTTCGGCCGATCCGGCGAAGCGGTTCGGATTCAGGCTATCCTCGACGAGGCCGGCTGACGGCCGGGCGCCGAGCCATGCCCCTATCCGACGACATCCACGGCCTGGCCGATCAAGTCCTGGATCGCGTGGACGAGGCCCGCGAATTCTACGTGCATTCCCGGCAGGTCTGGCGGCTCGTGCAGCAGCTTGCCAGCAAGGGCCGTCCGGGGCTCATGCCGGTGAGGAACCGCCGCATCATTGTTCCGCCGGTGGAGCATCGGCCCCAACTGGAAGCTCGAGCGGAAAGCCAGGGGCCTTCGCAAGGGAACCGAGAAGAAGATTTCTCAGCCACGGATGAAACACGGATGGAACACGGATAAGAAAGTAGGACAGCTTCCACAACTAGCGCGGTTTGCTCGCGCATTGCATATAGCGATCAAAAAAGGCCGTGGTGCTCATACCTTCTCCCCGCGGGAGAAGGTGCCCCGCAGGGGCGGATGAGGGCTGAGCTGCTTGCCTTGGCCCGCAAATCCCCTCATCCGGCCGTTCCGGCC
>JBAUOX010001117.1:0-3177 GCA_049579985.1 Isosphaeraceae bacterium
GCGCTGGCGTTCAGGTCGTGCTCGACCTGCTGGGAGCGGGAGTTCTCGCGGGCAATGTCAAGGCGCTTGCCACTCAGGGACGACTCGTCCTGGTCGGGCTGCTGGTCGGGCGCGAGGCGCCCCTGGATCTCGGGCTCATCTTGAGCAAGCGGCTCACCCTGGTCGGGACAACGTTGCGAGCTCGGCCGCTCGAGGAGAAGATCGCGGCCACCCGCCTGTTCGCCCGCCAGGTCGTGCCCTGGCTCGAACGGGGAGCGGTGCGCCCTGTTGTCGATGCCGTCTTTCCATGGGAAGAGGTACGGGACGGCTACGCGCGGCTGGCGTCGAACCAGGCCTTCGGCAAGGTCATTCTCCGGCTTTGAGGCTCACGCCGCGTCCAGGGGAGTCTTCGCCATTGAATCCCGCCGAGCCCTCGGCTTTCAAACCGTTGGGCGAGGAGGAGCCGTCGGCGATCGCTCCGCTCTCAAGTGCAACCTGGCCGTCCTGGATCTCCAGAACCAAGTCGTCAGGCGTGATGAAGCGGCGGTCGTGAGTGACGACGACCAGGGTCGCCTGGTACGTGTGCTGCATCGAGCGGAGGATCTTGTAGATCTCGTCCCCCGTCTTGGAGTCGAGTTCGCCGGTCGGTTCGTCGGCCAGCACGAGCAGCGGCTGCTTCACCAGGGCTCGGGCGATGGCGACGCGCTGTTGCTCGCCGCCGGAGAGCTGGTAGGGGTGGTGGTCGAGGCGGTTTTCCAGACCGACCTGCTTGAGCAGCTCGCCGGCGCGCGCTCTCTGGTCCGTCGTGATACCCCGGGGCAAGAACGGCACCAGCACGTTTTCCAGTGCTGAGAGGTTGCTGATCAGGTTGAACGACTGGAAGATGAAGCCGACCTGCTCGCGGCGATAGAGGTTTTGCATGGCCTCGGACATGGTGGCCAGGTTCTGACCGTTCACCAGGATTTCACCGTTGGACGGCCGGTCGAGCGCCCCGAGCAGGTACAGGAGCGTGCTCTTGCCCGAGCCGCTGGGTCCGACGATGAACGCGAACCGGCCGCGTTCGATCCGACAGTTGATTCCCCGCAAGGCTTCCACCCAGCGGATGCCGCTACGGTACGACTTCCAAACGTTCACCACTTCGATCATCGGGTGGCCTCAATGTGATCCGATCCGGATGGCTTCCATGGGAACCAGCCGCGCAGCCCGCCAGGCCGGATAGAGGCCCCCCAGAGTGCCCATGATAACGGAAAGACTGATGCCCATGCCCAGGAGCGACGGATTGACTCCCAGGTGCACTCCTCCGCTGATAAACTGATTGGCGACGGTTGTTCCTATCAGGGCCAGAACGCAGCCGACAATTCCCGCCAGCAGCCCCAGGAAGGCGCTCTCCAGGGTTACGAGCGTCAGGATATTGGCCTCCGACCAGCCGTTGGTCCGGAGCACGCCGAACTCGACGAACCGCTCGGTCGTGCTCATCAGCATCGTGTTGATGATTCCGACAATTCCCACGATGAGCGCCAGGCTGACGGTCATCATGAGCAGCTTGTCAACCTGCCCCATCAGAGAGCCGAAGTTCGCCTTGACCTCGTTCATGCTGCGGGCGTCAACTCCCGGATTGGCCTTCTCGATCGTGGCCGAAAGGGCGTCATACTCACCCGGGTTCTTGGCCTCGACGTAGATGCTCGAGATCGAGTCCTTGGCGAAGTTCAGGACGCCGCGCGCGGTCTCGATATCCATGACGATCACCACATCCAGGAGCAGCGAACCGGTCTCATAGAGGCCCACGATCGTGTAGTTCGTCTCGGCGATGCGCAGGCTGTCGCCGAGCTTGCGCGGATTTCCCTGCGGGTCGGGAAAGTCACGCGCGATCTTGCGGCTGATGACGATGTTCGGTTTTCCGATGTCTTCCAGGGTCAAGAACCGGCCTTCGCCCTTTTCCTTGAGGGCTCGCGGGAAAACCGCGCTGTTGAGGTTCATGTGGGCCGCGATGTCCTGGCCCGAGATCACGGGCTGGTCGAAGACCGACTCCATTCCCTTCTTGGACAACAAGCCCCGCACCAGCATGCCCCGTCCCTCGATATTGGGGGCGATGCCCCAGACTTCCGGCGCGACCGCTCGCACACCAGGCAGCCGTCTCAGATCGTCGGCCAGGCTGGCGGGCAGGGTGCTGAAGACGGGGCTCGGAACATTCTCCCGGATGACCATCACGCCCTCGATCTGGCTCAGAGTCTCACCGACCAGGTCGCGTAGTCCGTTGGAAACGCTGAACAGGCCCATCACGCCCAGGATGGGTACCGACAGTCCGATCAGGGCCAGCACCGTGCGAAGCGGCCGGGTCAGCAAGTTACGCCAGGCAAAAACACCCATGTTCGACGCGCCCCGAGCTTGGTCAGGTGACGACGATCGCTCGGTCGGGCACTGCTCTTTGCCTTTGCCCACGACCGCCGGCAAATATCGACCAGATCATCACCGACCCGGAAAAATGGAACCCACAGGACGCAGCCGGGTCGATGAAAAGGAGAGTCCGGCGGGATCACGCCACATGGCCAGGATGGAGACGACCTGTTCTGACACCTGCTCGCCTTCTTGACGACCGACCGTGGGTCTCGTTGCCGGGAATATCCGGCGGGGCGGGGTTGCCCGGCGGCGGTCGCGACGAAGATCCTTGAGCAATCATAGTCAAGCTGGCGAGCCTGTGGCAAAGCTAAATCCCTGGCGACGGTAGCCCGCCGCACCTTGCCCTCGTGCCGTACGTTCTTGCGATCACGCAACTTACTGTTTCTCGTTTTCCCCCGAATTGGGTTCCGCGGACGGCGCGGATTCCGGGTGGGCCTGTTCCGGATGGGAAGAATCTCCGGGCGGAATTGCGACCTCGGACGGCTCGCCCCGCGGCTGGCCAGCTCGAGCTTGGGCTGCCTCTGCCGCCGCCGCCGCCGCCGCCAACTCTTCCGGAGTTAGATCGACCCGCGCTTCCCATAGCTGCTTGAGCTGCCCGAAGGTGCGCAAGGGCACACTGCCGGCGAGTGCTTCCTTCGAAAGTGGCGGAGGCGGAGGGCTAGGGCGCGAAGGCCGCGAGGGGCCGCGCTGGCCCTGAGGCCGTTCCTGCCGCCCTGGTCCAGGTCTGGCACCCCCCGGGCCAGGCGCGAACGGTCCGCCCCGCGGTCCGCCACGACCCGATCCCGCGGGGCCCGGGAAACC
>JBAUOX010001118.1:0-8020 GCA_049579985.1 Isosphaeraceae bacterium
GCTTGAGTTGAGTCCCCTGCGGAGTCCAGCGTCATCTCATCCTGGAGAGGTTTGGTCGAAAGATCACGCGCAGCATGCAGCATTCTCCCAGGGTCCCCACCCAGGAACAGGAAGGGTGGCGGCTGGCCTGGTGGAGGCACTAAACCGGGTGGAACATCGCCATGGCTCGGAGGGGCTGGGGCGGCCGCCACACTTTCAGAGTTCGGTGTCGATACGGCAGCATTTTCCGATTCCGAAATGGGTGATATCAATGGTGAAACCACCTGGGGATCGGAATAGGTATGGAATTCTGGGGCAGGCGTGGCCCATTCGCCCAAGGGAGAGAAACCGTGATGGAGCCCGGGCATCGGCCAATCCCCAGGACCACTTGAAAACGACGAGATTGCCAGGCTTCCAAAACCATCTGCCGGGTACGTTGTCTGCCGGAAATCGATACCAATGATTAGGGCCGGCGCCGGGTGCACCTCGATCACCTCGATCACGCCGCTCAGAAGATAGCGGCTTTCCAGTGGATCGAGACTCGGCCTGCGACGGCAATTCAGCGCAAGATACTTCCGCATGGATCGCTTCGCCCCTTGATGCCGAAGCTACATCCATCCATGATTCATTGGAACGGATGAAGGAGAAGCCTTTTTGATAGTATCGGAATTTCGAGCAGCGTTCCAGTCAACTTGTCAAGTTTGGACGGCCGAAAGCCGAATGATTGCACGCATTGTCTTGGTGCTGAAGCCGGTGATACCTTGGCATTGGATGGCCAGCTAGCTTCGGCGTATTCGCCTCAGTCTTCCGCTCTGCGTTTCCTGCATTCTGCCTGAGAAATCGACGCTCGGCATCAGGCATCCGCAACACCCGGCTTAAGGGCAGTCAAGATACCGTAACGCATGCAGCCAAATTCATAGGCCAACCAGATTCGTAAAAGAGTCAGCGCGAACACTTTGTTAGAGCTCGTGCCACTGAGCATAAATCGCCGGTAGGACTGGTTTTGGAGCAGCCCTTGGACAACGCGCCCGGCGCAGATCGACCAGGTTCGCTTGACTCGCCCGCTAACATCCTGAAAGCCGACGGGAACCAGCCCGGCGTCCTGAGCAAGCTGTTGATACTCAGACGCCGATCCCATTCCGCGCAACCTTCCCTCGCGACAAATCGGTTCCAGCAGGAATCGCCGCTCCCAGAAACGAGGGGCTTCCCTGCTAAGCCATGCGCAGACGACAAACCGGCCGCCAGGTTTGAGAACTCGGGCCACCTCGGCGAAGAATGCTTCGAGGTCGGCCATATGCTCCGAACTCTCGATCGCGATCACGCTATCGAAGGAAGCCGGCTCGAGCCCGTTGGTCAACCAGTCGCGAAGGAGATAAATCGGGTTGGTCGAGTCGGGTTCAAGGCTCAAGGCATATCGGTACTGGGCCTCTGAGATCGTCAGCGCCGTGACCTCGGCACCATGTTCTCGGACCAGGGTCCGCGCGGTTCCACCATAGCCGCAACCGACGTCGCAGATTCGGTCCCCTGGCTGTACCTGGGCTTGTGCGGCGACCTTAGCGATCAGATGGTGAGTGGCTTCCTCGGCTGTTTCCGCGTCTGAATGCCAGAAGCCGTGGTGAACATGCTCACCCCAGATCTCCCGGTAAAAGGAGTCCAGGTCATCGTAGTGAGCCGCGACTTCACAGGTTTGAAGTGGTAAGCCTGACATGATTATCGTCTTGCCATCCCGTTTTGATAGGGCGAGTCGCTTGCCGCCGAGAGTCGCCGTCTGCTCCGTCGTCCCATTTCATCTCACAGTCACGGAGATCTTCCCAGGGCAGTCTCGGAAATCAAGAACGAGCTGGAGCGTTTCCCAGGTGCTGAAAAAAGCTGCGCGCGCTCACGCATAGGGTTTCCGCTGGTAGGAGTGACAGAGGAGGTCAGTCGCGCCGAGCGTCGTCTTCTGCCCCAGGATGACCCGGCGCGACAACCTTCCTGCTTCAGACTGATCTCCATTTTGTCGGCCCTGGATCGTCATCCACTCACCATTCCGCCGCGGGCAAAAAAACAGAAACTCGGCTCGCTTGCTCGGATACCGAGGCCACAGCGTGTCGTCTTCTGCAATTGCACTGGGTCGGCGAGCATCCCCCCAGATCCTCTCCAGGCAAGTGCTCCACTTTGTGGTCCGTCTGGGATCTCGCGTTCCTCGCCGGCACAGGAGCCGATACGATGGTGATCGCTGCCTCGGTCAGCATCAAAGGCCATTTGCACGGTCAACCACGTAGCTGGTAGGCGAGCCATCGCCATCCCGGGCGACAGTTCGCTCGTTTATCATTAAGCCTTCTTCAGAAAGCGATCGAGGGATCAAAGTGTCTGCTTTGCCATATTCGTTTTTCAGGATGCAGCGGAGCCGCCGTCCCGAACTGATGGACCAACCAGGACTGGAGCTTGCCGAACATGTTCGAGCTCTTCAAGGGCTGGGCCGGATCAATGTCCTGAGCCGGGTTGGATCCGTTCTCTGGCCGCCTATCGAACGATTGGCACGGTTAAAAGGAATGAATGATCGTCCTCTTCGGGTACTCGACCTGGCGACCGGCGGCGGCGATACGCCAATCACTCTGGCTCAGCGTGCCGCGGCAAAGGGACTGAACGTGGAAATCGACGGTTGCGACATTAGCCCGCAAGCGATCCACTACGCCCAAGGGCAGGCTTCCGCGCGTGGCATCCGGGTGAAATTCTTCGTGCTTGACGCATTGAGCGAGAGACTTCCATCGGACTATGATGTTCTGTGCTGCTCCCTGTTCCTGCATCATCTTGGTGAAACGGACGCAATCGCCTTGTTGAGCCGGATGGCTGCCGCTGCTCAATGCTTGGTGCTGGTCGATGACTTGGTCCGGAGCCGTTGGGGTTATCTACTGGCTTTGGCTGGTTGCCACGTATTGTCCAGTTCCAGGATCGTGCATGTTGACGGCCCCACCTCGGTCGCCGCGGCGTTGACGCCCCGCGAAGCTCTACACCTGGCGGAGCGAGCAGGGCTTCGGGGAACGAGCCTGACGCGGCACTGGCCGCAGCGCTACCTCCTGACATGGAGTGTGCAATGATGCGGCCGTGCCTTGGCCTCGAGGACGTCGGAGACACGGTCTGGGACGCGATCATCCTGGGCGCCGGACCGGCGGGTACGATCGCCGCACATCAACTCGCCACGTCGGGCGCACGGACCTTGCTTGTGGACAAGCGGTTGTTCCCTCGCGGAAAAGTTTGCGGCGCCTGCCTGAACGCGTCGGCGCTCGGGGTGTTAAAATCAGTGGGTCTGGATGGCCATTTGTGTGAGCTGGGAGGAATCACGCTGGATGGTCTTGAGCTGAGGTTCGCCGGCCGTTCAACCCGGCTGAGCTTGCCAGGCGGGATCGCTCTCTCTCGTGAGCGGCTTGACGCCGCCTTGGTGGATCTGGCCGTGGCCTCGGGCGCCGTTTTCTTGCCGCGGACCGAGGGCCTGGTCGGTCCGATCCAAGCCGATGCACGTCGCGTGGCGCTGGTGCAAGTTGACCGAGCGGTCGCGGCCAGGGCTCGCGTGGTGCTGGTTGCCACCGGGCTGGGCCAGGTTCGCTTCGAGGGGGAATCGCCTGTCAAGAGCCGGTCCACAGCTCGATCCCGGATCGGCGCCGGATGCCTGGTAGACAATTTCCCCGACGTCTACCATCAGGGCACAGTCTTCATGACTGTAGGGCGGAATGGCTATGTTGGGCTGGTTCGAGTGGAAGATGGTCAGTTGAACGTGGCTGCGGCGTTCAACAAGTACCATGTCAAGAATAGTGGCAGCCCGGCAGTCGCGGCCAACAGGATCCTGCTCGAGGCCGGTTGTGCGCCGGTGCCCGCACTTGATCATGCCGCCTGGCGAGGAACGGTTTCGCTGACGAGACAGACACGACCCATCGCCGGAGAGCGGTTCTTCGTACTCGGAGATGCGGCAGGGTATATTGAACCGTTCACGGGCGAGGGGATGGCCTGGGCCATGGCGTCTGGACAGGCCGTCGCGCCACTGGTGTGGCGGGGAACCAAGTGCTGGGAGCCATCTCTCTCGCGAACCTGGGTCTTGCTTCACCGCCGGCTCGTGACACGCAGGCAATACCTTTGCCGCGCGCTGGCGACCTTGCTTCACCACCCTGGGCTTGCCCACGCCGCGTTTGAGCTGGTTGCCCGAGTTCCCGGCGTTGCCCGGCTCATGATCGAGCGAGTGAATGCCTCTGCCGCCCTTCCGCAAACGAGTTGAACTATGAGCATGCTGATCGCCGGTATCGGCACGGCCGTCCCACCTCATCGAATTTCGCAGGTCGATGCGGCCGAGATCGCCAAGCAGTATTCCTGCGCGACAGCGGCCCAGGAACGGTTGTTTCAGACGCTGTATCGGCGGGCCGGCGTCGAGGGCCGAAACTGCGTGGTCCTCAACAAGTCGGATGGCCCCTTGGACGGCCGGCAGTCGTTCTACACGTCCTCAGACCCTACGACCCTGGATCGGATGCGAAAGTACGAGGAGCAAGCCGGCTCACTGGCATTTGCCGCGTGTCAAGCCGCCTTGCAAGACGCGGCAATCGCGCCGGGGCGCATGACTCACCTGGTGACGGTCTCTTGCAGCGGATTCTATGCGCCCGGTTTCGACATCGGTCTGGTCAAGCAACTGCCCCTGCCCGGCAAGGTGGCTCGTACACATATTGGCTTCATGGGCTGCCAGGGCGCGCTCAACGGCCTGCGCGTGGCCCGAGCGTTTCTTGACGCGGATTCCTCCGCGTGTGTGCTGCTCTGCGCTCTCGAACTCTGCAGCCTGCACCAGCAGTACGGATGGGATGCCGACAAGGTCGTGGCCAATGCACTTTTCGCCGACGGAGCCGCCGCGGTCGTTGCCATTAACGATGAATCCACCAGGCCGCATCGATATCGAGTCCTCGCTTCGGGCTCGACCGTGATCGATGATTCGGAAGACGCGATGTCCTGGCGTATCGGCAATCAGGGGTTCGAGATGAGCCTTTCCCCGCGAGTCCCTGACTTGATCTGCGAGCATCTGCGACCGTGGCTGGAGGACTGGCTGGGGCATCATGGCTTGGACCAGGCAGGGGTAGGCTCCTGGGCAGTCCATCCTGGCGGGCCGAGGATTCTCTCTGCTGTTTCCGAAGCTCTAGGCCTGGATCGGCTCGCCCTGGATATCTCTCATCAAGTTCTGGCCGACCACGGCAACATGTCCTCGCCGACAATCCTGTTCATCCTCGACCGACTGCGTAAAGCCAAGACCCCAAGACCATGTGTGACCCTCGCCTTCGGTCCGGGCCTGACCGTCGAGGCCGCTCTCCTGGCTTGATTGCCTTTCCTTCGTGTCCAACTCGGGGTTCCGATAGCAACGGGGAAAAAAACAACGATCTTCAGCGGGACTGAGGTTCAGGCTGACGGGGCGGCCGCAAGTGGGCGCACCCAGAGAGACTGGCGGCGTTCGCCAGTCACCGCGGGCATTCATTCCGCTCGCCAAATGGCAGCCAGCCGAGTACAGTGGATTCCGGGAGCGCCACCCACTTGTCCAAGGGGCGAGCCATGACCATTACCATCGAAGCTACGTATGAGAACGGCGTCCTCAGGCCGGCCCAGCCACTACCTCTGAAGGAGCGGGAGCAAGTTCAAGTAACCATCCACAGACCCAGCAGCCTTGCCGATCAAACCTACGGAATGATCGGTTGGTCTGGAGATGCCGACCCCTTCGATCGTCTCCTCCAGGAATCCGGAACAGACCCTTGGGAGCACGAATGATCCCCACCGACTTGGCCAATGGCGAGTCGGTATTCTTGGATGCGAACATCCTGGTCTATCACTTCACTCCTCATCCTCAATGTATCATCCAGTCAGCGGGGACAAGCATCGCCGCGCCAGTACAAGGAGCCGGGCCATGCGAGCCAGAGGGGGCAACGGCGTGGGGCGCTTCAGCGTCGAGTTCGAGGTCGCCAACAACGATGACTTGGCCCTGATGTACCGGGGTCTGTTGCCGCCGGATCAAGTGCGTCGGGAAACGATCCAGGGCGTGGTCGATTCCGGAGCGACGAAGCTGGTGCTGCCCCAGGCCGTCGTGAAACGGCTGGGCCTGCGGCTGGGCGATAAGATCCAGGTTCGCTACGCCGACGGCCGCAAGGTCCAGCGCGAGGGGGCGGAAGGGGTCTACGTCCAACTCCTGGGTCGCCACGGAACCTTTACTGCCGTCGTCGAGCCCAGGCGAAAGACCGCTCTGGTCGGCGCGATTGTGCTCGAAGACCTCGACCTGCTCGTGGACTGCGTGGCCCAGCGGGTCGTTCCCCGCGATCCCCACGGTGCGATCTATGAAATCGAGTGAACGGGCGCTGCGGTCCTCGGCCAGCTTTGACGATCGATGACCTCCCTTCTACCTGGTGGCCCATACCGTTCGACGGTGAGACTCGGGCACCCGCGAAACGGGTCGTGGCGGCTGAGCCTTGCCACGAGCTCCCACCGGCAACAGAGTTCCTGTCAACGGGTCAGGAGGCAACCGGTGGAGGCATTTCGCTTGCTCCGCGGCATTCCGTTTGCCCTTTGTTTCTTGAGGACCGACCTCCCGCAGGTGCGAAATCCGTATAAGCTCACCGAGTCCCTTCGGAAAGGCAGATCAATTGATCATGGACACTCAAGCACGCAATGAACAGGGCAACACGTTGATTGGCGATGTCCTCGCCCGCGTGAAGCATGACGTCTCGGGTCTTCTGAGTGCCGTGCTCGGTCGACCACGACGTGACCGTTCGGGGATCGTCTTGGATCCACCCTTGTCGGAGCCGACGAACGCACGAGGTGAGGATGTCGTGGAGCAAGCTTCCGAGGATTCATTCCCCTCGAGTGACCCGCCGGCGTGGACGAGCACGGGCACGAAACACGGTTGAGGGCACACGACGACAGGTCTCGTTCTTCCAATTGTTGTAACTACGGCTGCCGAAAAAGTGTCAGTGTCAGGAACCGAAAACGGCTTTTTTCGACCAATGTGCCCGATATCGGTTTCTGACACGAATGGCACTCGGAAATCCATAAACTGCTTCTGGAACTTGGGATAGACAGACGTCGGCCTCCTTGGGTAAAGGATTGGTGGTTGCAAGATCCAATTCCAGTCCCGGCAAGGAGGACGACCATGCCTCAGGCTACACGACGGTGGATTTCCGAAAAGGTCAAATCGCTCCACGAGAATCAATAACTAACTGCGTCCCCGTTTCCACAGCAATGTCCCCTTTGGGCTTCCTCTGAGTCGCAGGAGCAAACTGACCATGAGCCAAAACCAGACGGTAAATCGCGACGATTACGACCCGTCCTGGATCACGGGTAAGGCGCTGGAGCGCCATTTCTCCATGCAAGAGGCCTTGTTCGAGTTCTCCCGGCTGTTCCAGGACGAGGAGAACGACCGCGCCCTTGCAATCGTGGGCGGGACCTTCCTCGACACCCTGCTGGAGAACATCCTGATCGAGTTCCTGGTCGATGACGAGAAGGAGGTCGGCAAGCTGCGGCAGTACGATGGGCCGATGGGGACGTACAGCGGGCGGATCAGGGCGGCGTACTGCCTGGGGCTGCTGCGCAAGACTGTCCGCGACGACCTGAAGCTCGTCGGCAATATCAGGAACAAGTTCGCCCACGACCTGTCAGCGTCGTTCGCGGAAGACCCGATCCGCTCTTGGTGCAACTCGCTGCGGTGGCACAGGGCCTACGAGCCCCCCGGCTTGTCGGCGCGCGACCTCTTCCACGTCGGCGTCAACCGGCTCGTCGGGCACCTCAACGGCTACGTCTCGATCGCGCGTGGCGAGAAGAGGTTTCCCCCTCGGGGCGATTGACTCGCTCGAGGATTGGTGCATGCTGATCTGGATTACACTCACTTTTCTGAAAGAGAAATGCAAGAGCTGAACGCACTCCACGGCACCGAAGGGCTACTCCTCGCCGGGTAGCCGCTCACTATTGAACGGATCCCGACGGATTCCTGGACCGGACCCAACGCTCCGTGCATCGTTCTCAGTGCATGAACGAGGATTATACCTTACGCGGC
>JBAUOX010001119.1:0-8351 GCA_049579985.1 Isosphaeraceae bacterium
CAACGATGAGCCCATTCTGGATCTCCAACCAGGCGTCGGGGACGGCGACACTCTACTCGGTCAACCCGACGACGAATCAGGCCAACATCGTTCATCTGGTCGTGCCAATCACGAACCAGGGTACCCCCCCCGCCCCCCCGAACCCCACCACCAATGGCCCGACGGGCCAGGTGGCCATCGGCGCACCGGGGATCACCACGGTCTCGACGGACTTCCCTGTCGGCACTACCCCCGGAATGACCGCCAAGGCTGACTTCGCTTTCGCCAATATAGACGGCTCGATTTCGGCATGGGGGGGGGTTTCGCCCTCGAGGATCGAGGCGACCGTCCTGGGTGCCTCGTTCACCGGGCTGGCGATCGGCAATCTCCCGAACGGCGGTGCCGCCCAGCTCTACGCCGCCGACCAGAACAGCGGCAACATCGACGTCTTCAATAACAAGTGGCAAATGACGGGAACTTTCTCGGACCCGAATTTTGCAAAGTTCCCAGCCGGCTATGCCGCGTTCAACGTCCAAAATCTCAGCGTCAACGGGACACAGACCCTCTTCGTCACGTACGCGAACCAGTTGACCACGGGCGGCATCGTGGATGAATTCAAAACGGACGGCACCTTCATCAAGACGCTGATCAACGACACGGCAGGAGTCAATCTGGCCGCTCCCTGGGGGCTCGCCATCGCGCCCGCGGGTTGGGGCAAGTTTAGCGGCGACCTGCTCGTCGGCAACAACAACCCAAACTCCGCCGGGCTCACGGAGATCAATGCCTATAATCTGACGAACGGATTATGGCAAGGCACGCTCACGCTCGACACGGGTCAGCCTTTTTCCGAAACCGAACTTTGGGCCCTGAGCTTCGGTAGCGGTAGCAGCAAGGGTGGTTCGATGGACACGCTCTATTTCACCGCCGGGCTGGATAACAATACGAACGGCCTCATCGGGGCGATCTCCTCCGTCCCCGAGCCGAGCTCGGCCCTCCTGGGGTTGATCGCCCTGGGAGTGGTGGCCGGAGGCTGGCGGTGGAGTAACCGCCGGCGCAGCGCGAGATCCTGATCGACCGAGCTCATGGCCGATCGCCCATCGCGGTCGGCGGCAAGTTCAGTCTTCCCCCGGGCCTCTTTCTCAGAGTGCTCGGGGGAATGACTGTTGTGTTGGGCTGGTACTCCACCACGATCCGGAACTTGGTTCCGACATAGGTCTTTCCGCTGGATGGGAGGTTCTCGATGGTGCCGAAGGAGTAGCGGCCGGTGAGCAGGCCGTGACTCCGATGGGTATGCTCCCGGCTCGCCTCGTCTTTCAGCGGGACGTAAAGCGGATCAACCTCCGCGTCCGGTCCGTTGTACCTCCACTGGTCGGCAACGAACTCCCACCAGCCGCTGGCCAGATCGTAGAGCCCCCAGGCATTGGGAGTTCTGGGCCCGATCCCAAAAAGGGATTGGTCCTGCTACCTCTGGCAGACTGAAGAAGGCAGATTCTCCGAGAAATCTGATTGTATTGCTCTGCGCTCCGGATGTGGATCTTACCGACTTGCTTGAAACCGCTTGTCTAGTTTCGAGGTCTATTGACATAACATCTTGAGAAAATTGGACTTGCAATTGTACAGCAATCGCCCCTTTTTGGGATTGCGCCCGATGCGTCCGGCCCCGAAGACGCGGCGCGGTATCGGAAGCGGACCGAGGCCGGCACCTGGAAAGGATTCGCGGCCCCCAAAGATCTCGGAGCGGCAACCAGCGGCCGGATGCTTCAGAGCAAGCGAACCAGGGACCTGCCCGGCAAGTTAAAACATTAGCCGCACCCGCCCACCCGACGGCAGCGACTCGATGACGCCGAACGGAAGGCCCGCAATGCGCTCAACCATCTGCGCGATTTGAGGGAATGATCGGCCTCCCCGTCCTTTGTCCTTCCCACTCCTCGCCGGAGCCGGCCTTGTTACCTCTCCCATCTGGTGGTACAGTTTTGTACAGAGTTGGAATGGCATTTGACCGATTGGACGGTCACGACAAGCGACCTGGGGGTTCCGCAGATGGCAGGCGTTCGAACCGAGACCACTGCGACGATGGAGGATCTCTATCGCGTCGACGGGAAGGCTGAACTGATCGACGGAAGGATCGTTCCCCTCATGCCTACAGGACGCCGACCCAACCGGATTGCGTTCCGGATCGCGAAGAGTCTGGACGATCACGCCGAAGCGACGCATGAAGGCGAGGTTTACACCGACAACATGGGATTCACGGTCCCGAAACTCTCATCGGGTCGTGAGTCCTTCTCGCCGGATGCCTCTTACTATCGGGGGCCGTTTCCGTCTAACGAAATGCGATTCATCAAAGGCCCCCCCACTTTCGCGGTGGAAGTTCGGAGCGAAAACGACTACGGTGACCCGGCAGAGGAACACCTCGCCGCGAAACGTGCCGACTATTTCGAGGCCGGGACACGCGTCGTGTGGGATGTCGACCCTCGAGCCGAAGTGATTCGCTCCTACAGCCAACAAAGTCCCGATCATCCCAAGGTCTTTGAGCTCGGCCAGGAGGCCGATGCGGAACCCGCCGTCCATGGTTGGCGAATGCCTGTCGATCGCATCTTGGCGTGAGATGGTCCATCCGATCGCCTGTCCGGTTGCTTATCTCCATCATCCCGTTGAGTGCCGAAGATGAAAGATCCCCCCCGAATCCACATCTGCTTCGGTGCTACCCAAAAACATCTCGACCAGCCTAAGCTATACCGGAAAATCACATGAAAATAACACTTGCAAAGTCCAGCACGTTCCCACCGGGACGCGTGTTGTGCACGGTCGTCTTACTTGGAATCGGTTTAACACTGGTCCACGAGGTGCAACCAATGATTCACGCCAATCCGCAGCCAGCGGCCAAGGGTCAGGCCGAAGGGAAGCACACCGAGCGGCCCTTTGTCGTCGAGTATTACTACAAGGCCAAATGGGGCCATGCCGACGAGTTCATCCGGTTGTTCAAGAAGAACCACTACCCGGTACTCAAGAAGCAGGTCGATAGCGGCCGCATGCTTCGCGTGTCCGCCGTCAAACCGCGCTATCACGCAACGGAGGACGGCCGGTGGGATTACCGGGTGACGATCGTCTTCAAGAACGTGGAGGCGGCGTTCGCGCCGGGCAGCGAGGAAGAGGCGATCAAGAAGGAGCTTTTTCCTGACCAGGAGACGTTCCGCGCAGAGGAAGAACGCCGGTTCGAGATCCTTCAGGCCCACTGGGACGTGCCGATCGATGACGTCGAGCTCGAACACTGAGAGCGATGCGGCCCCGTTGCGATTGCACGCTGCGTTGGCCGACCCTCGCGATGAGCGCAAGCCGATGGAGGGCTAAGGGACTTGGCGAGGCAAGAGCCTGACGATTCACTATAAGCCGCCACCAATCGGCGTCGAAAGTGGCGGTCCCGGCTGACAATCATGGGGGTGATGCTGCGGCGGAAAACGACCCTTCAAAACTGAGCGCTGCGTTGTCGGTTCGCACCTATTCAGTGATGGCCCCTTGTCCCTTCCTGAACTGTGACCGCGGTCGTAAGACCGTGGTTCGGACGGGCGAGGCCCCCAGCCTCGGCCGTAAGGCCGACCGGATCGCCCTCACGGGCGAGGTTAGGGGGTTCCCCCGTTTTGAACCGACGCCCTTACGGGCGTGGTCACGGCGCTCAAGAGCACGGCGACTCCGGTGGAGAAGGTCGAGGAGTCTCAAGAATTGTCCGACAAGAGCGGGGCATAGACTACTGGATCGCGCCTCGCGGCCGTGGGAAAATCTGTGCATGGCAAAACCCGTGGACTGCGTTTTCCTGAGGGCTCTGTCATGACCTCTCCCTTCAAGAACGTGGAACAGTCGTTTGCCTTGGCGAAGGAACGCTATGCGGCATTCGGCGTGGTCGTCGATCAGGCCCTGCAGCGTCTGGGCAGCATCCCGATCTCACTGCACTGCTGGCAGGGCGATGATGTCGGCGGCTTCGAGAACACCGGCTCCGATCTGGGCGGGGGTCTGGCTGTTACCGGCAACTATCCGGGCAGAGCCCGCACGCCCGACGAGCTGAGGGCCGACGTGGACAAAGCACTGGCTCTGATTCCCGGCACTCACCGGTTCAACCTCCACGCCAGCTATGCCGAGACCGGGGGAAAGAAGGTCGATCGTGACGTCCTCGAGCCGGCGCACTTCCAGCGATGGATCGACTGGGCCAAGGCGAAGGGCATGGGCATGGACTTCAACCCCACCTTCTTCGCACACCCCAGAGCGGCCGACGGCCTGACGTTGGCCCACCCGGATCCGGCCATCCGCAGGTTCTGGATCGACCACGGTATCGTCTGCCGGAAGATAGGGGCCGCTTTCGGCAAGGCGCTCGGGACGGCCTGCGTGACCAACGTGTGGATTCCCGACGGCATGAAAGACTCGCCCATCGACCGCAAGAGCCCGCGGCAGCGGCTGGCCGAGTCGCTCGATGCGATCTTTGCCGAGCCCATCGACCATAAGTTCAATCTCGACGCCGTCGAGGGCAAGCTCTTCGGCCTCGGTTCCGAGAGCTACGTCGTCGGCTCGCATGAGTTTTATTACGGCTACGCAGTCTCGCGGAAGACGCTGCTTTGCCTCGACGCGGGCCACTATCATCCCACCGAGGTGCTCTCCGACAAGATCTCCGCCGTCTTGAGCGTGCTCGACGAGATCCTCCTGCACGTCAGCCGGGGTGTGCGATGGGACAGCGACCACGTGGTCATCCTCAGCGACGACCTCGAAGCCATCGCGCAAGAGCTGGTGCGGGGCGATTTCCTCGGCCGCGTCCACATCGGCCTTGATTTCTTCGACGCCAGCATCAACCGCGTGGCCGCCTGGGTCATCGGCGCTCGTTGCATGATCAAGGCCTTGTTGATCGCGCTTCTGGAGCCGACGCCGACTCTGCGTCAACTCGAGGCCGAGGGGAACTACACGGCGCGGCTGGCGCTTCTGGAAGAGCTCAAGACGCTACCCTTCGGCGCGATCTGGGATCATTACTGCCAGTCCAGGGAAGTACCCGTCGGCCCTGCCTGGATCGACGCAGTCAAACGCTACGAGGCCGAGGTGTTGGCGAAGCGGTCTTGAATGAGTTGCGAGTGGCGGGTGGCGAGTGGCAAGAAGTTCATTGGAAAATCATCTAGCACAAGCCGCTCAACACTTGCACGGAGAGAGTCGTAACGCAACCCCTATACCAAAGGGATGGGGATGGAATGTTAGGCCGGCATAACTGCCTGTGTGACCGGCTTGAGGCGGTCTCCAACGTGTTCAGGCCTCACGACCACCAAGTGCGCTGGAGTGGCATTTGTACAAACCGGCACGATTTCCCGCAGCCATCGCCCTAGGGGCCGGAGATTCGCTCGTGTGGCACCTGTTTTGCCAGGCTCGTGGGAAAGTTTACTCAGAGCGGGAGGGGCCGCTGCTGTCCTTGAATTCTGCCTGATGTGAAGCAGACAGGCGGTCCCGGCAGCCGAGCGGTATCCCGTCACTGCATGTGCCAGCCGTGGCTGACGACCAGCGATTGCCCGGTCAATGCCAGTGAGGGGAATGCCGCGAAGAAGACGGCCACCTCCGCGATGTCCTCCGCCGTCGTGAACTCGCCGTCGACCGTCTCCCGGAGCATGACCTTCTTGACGACCTCGTCCTCGGTCAGGCCCAATTCCCTGGCCTGCTCGGGGATCTGCCGATCGACGAGGGGCGTGCGAACGAAGCCGGGGCAGATCACGTTGGCCCGGACGCCGTGAACGGCCCCCTCCTTGGCGACCAGCCGGGCGAGCCCGATCAGGCCGTGTTTGGCCGTGACGTAGGGCGCCTTCAGGGGCGACGCCTCGACTGAGTGGACCGAACCGATGTAAAGGACGGTGCCGCCGCGGCCCTGGCGGATCATGTGCCGCAAGCAAGCCCGGGTCGTCAAGAAGGCCCCGTCGAGGTGCACGGCCAGGATCTTCCGCCAGTCGGCGAGCGGGAGCTCGACCAGCGGGGCGATGTGCTGGATCCCGGCGTTGCTGACCAGGATGTCGACGCCGCCGAGTCGAGTGGCGACCTCGTCGACGCCGGCCTCGACCTGCGCCTCGTCGGCGACGTCCATCGCGACCGCCGTCGCGATGCCGCCGCCGAGCATGATCTCGCTCACGACCTCCTGAGCCCCGTCGAGGTTGAGGTCCGCGACGGCGACTTTCGCGCCCTCGCGCGCAAAGCGGACTGCGATCTGCCTGCCGATCCCGCTGGCTGATCCGGTAACGATGGCGAGCTTTCCGT
The DNA here is from genome assembly GCA_049579985.1 of Isosphaeraceae bacterium. Lineage (GTDB taxonomy): Bacteria > Planctomycetota > Planctomycetia > Isosphaerales > Isosphaeraceae > Aquisphaera. The sequence continues at coordinate 6,244 of JBAUOX010001119.1, forward strand.
CTAGTCGCGACATGGCCTTACTCCTCAATGACGCGGCAAGTTATTGGGCGGCCGGGTTCAGGTGGCCGTCGGCAACGAAACTTCCTGTCGTAGGACGACCGCCGTTCGGCCGCGTTGTGACTTGCCTTCCTGGCCTTGTTCATGACAGGGCGTACTCCGGGACGGTCGGCGGGATGATCAGTTTGGCGGCGGTCGCGCCGACGACGTCGGCGACCGAGACCCCTGGTGCGCGCTCGCGGAGCAGGAGTCCTTCTGGGGTCGGCTCGAGCACTGCCATCTCGGTAACAACAAGGCTCACCGGGCGAACCGAGGTGAGCGGCAGCGTGCACTCCTCGACGATCTTGGGCGCGCCTTTGGCGGTGTGGATCATGGCGATGATGATGCGCCGGGCGCCGGAAACGAGATCCATGGCCCCGCCCATGCCGGGTACCAGCTTTCCCGGGATCATCCAGTTGGCCAGACGCCCGTGCTTATCGACTTGCAGGCCGCCGAGTACGGCCAGGTCCAGGTGCCCGCCCCGGATCAGGCCGAAGGTCACGGTGCTGTCGAGACTGGAGGCCCCGGGGACGGCCGTGACGTATTCATTCCCGGCGTCGATGAGGTCCGGGTTCTCCATCCCCGGGGGCGGCGGCGCACCGATGCCGATCAGGCCGTTCTCCGTGAGGAAGAAGGCGGTCACCCCCGGCGGCATGTAGGCGTCCACCAAGGTCGGCAGGCCGATGCCGAGGTTCACGAGCGAGCCGGGCCGCACCTCCTTCGCGACCCTGCGGGCGATGGTCTCTTTGGCTGACATGGTCATGCGGGGCGCTCCAGTAGGTGATCCACGAGGGTCCCGGGCGTCCGGACCGAGTCCGGCGGGATGGTGCCGACGGGGACGATCTCCTCAGCCTCGGCGATGACGGTCCCGGCGGCCATCGCCATCACCGGGTTGAAGTTCTGCGCCGTGAGCTCGTACGTGAGGTTGCCGAGGTAGTCGGCTTGCCAGGCGCTGACGAGCGCGAAGTCGGCGCGGAGCGGTTTTTCCAGCAGCCAGATCTCGCCGTCGATCTCGACGGTGGGTTTTCCCTGTTCGACGAGTGTGCCCAGGCCGGTCTTGGTGAGCACGCCCCCCAGGCCGTAACCGCCGGCCCGGATCCGCTCGGCAAGCGTCCCCTGGGGTACCAGCTCGACCTCGAGCTCCCCGGCGAGCATCTGCCGCTGTGTTTCTGGGTTGGCCCCGATATGCGAGGCAACCAGGCGCTTCACCAGCCGGGCCTCGATCAGCTTGCCGATGCCGACACCGGGATAGGCGGTATCGTTGGCAATGATCATCAGCCCCATGCGCCGGGCGGCGGCGAGCCCCTGGATCAGGCGATGAGGTGAGCCGACTCCGAAGAATCCGCCGATCATGAGAGTCGCCCCATCGGGAATCATGGCAACCAAATCATCCAGATGCCTTGCTGTTTTCATGGCAATCCTTGGTGTGCCCACTCTAAAGTTCGGTTGACTACCTCGCGAGCGAGCCCTGCGGAACTCAAGCGCTGGGCGGCCGGGAGCACCGGCGATCTTGACGGTCTGCGGCGATAACGCTCGCCTTACGATGTGCCGTCAACCCATAACGTAATACGTGCTTCACAGAAATCCGCTCATATTCTGGTTTAGATATTTTCCGGCGCGTGGCCGGCAGACGCAGCCCTCGATCCTCGATGAGAACCATGCCTCAGCGGCCCTCAAATGGGTAGCGGTCCCGCGCCTGGACTGCGGCGGCGATGCGGCGACGGAGAGCAATTGTGTCCACGGCCGGGCCCTCGCCAAACCGCTTCAGAACGGCCAATTGCGTCATCAGCATATCCCCTTCATGCACCGCCGCAATGGCTCGCTTGGCTTCGTGGTGCACGCGTTCGGCGGCGTCGGCGATGAGCACGCGCGCAGCATCGATCATGACGGTTGCCGCGGCTTCGCCCTTGCTACCTGCGGCCTTCTGCGCGCGTAAAAGGCCCGACTCCATGGCGTAAATCTCCATCACGATGTTCGCCAATGCGCCAATCAATTCCTGCTCGCCGGCCAGCTTTTCGCGGAATTTCTGGACTGCGCCGCCCACAGCCTGGAGAAACATCTTTTTCGCGTTT
>JBAUOX010001120.1:0-3169 GCA_049579985.1 Isosphaeraceae bacterium
CCCCACAAATACGTCACCGAAATTCCGTGCCAGACCACTTAGCAGCCGGTCGCTGAGATGGAGGTAGGTCGGCCGTCGAGGTTCACCTTCACCCTGGGACCGCTCCACAGGCTGGTCTGCCGAACACGAATGCGTGTGATTCGACAGCTCCCTCCAGGCTTGCTCATCTGTGAAGGTGGCAACCCTGCCAACAGCCCACCGATAGCCGCTGCCGATTTCGTCGGGGTGCAGGTCACGGGGAATACCTACCGCCTGGCACCACTGTGTCAACGCAGTCTTAAGCGCCAGGAGTGACCCATTCAGGTCATCCTCTGTAACACAGCCGAGTCGATGGGCTGCCGCCAGACGTACACATCGTTTTATGGCCCACTGATGCCTACCAGCTCTTGGTCGGTCGGACTCCTGGTTCCACGAGCGCACCATCTGGGCGACGTACGGGCAGGTGGCCTGCGCGAATTTCCAGCTATCTGGCGAGCTGACCGTCTCGCCCGACACCGGCTCATCGGACTCGATCTCGGGTGCCCACTCATCGAGGAACTCCTCGACCTGGTCGACCGTCAGCGGTCCCCCACCGTCGCGTACGGCGTACACCTCGGCAGGGCTGGCTGGGTTCTTCCAGCTCGTCGTCCCCGGTACCCGCAGGACGCGAGAGAGATCGGAGACGTTGTCCAGGGTGGCGGAATAGTCGCCGGCCACCTTGCTAGCCAGACGCCCAAAACGACGGCTAAGCCGGTACGCCCGGCTCCACTTCTCGTCGGTGTCCAGTTCACCGCCTTCGATCGGCCACACCGGCTGCAGGCCGTGCCCGGAATAGATCACCAGCGAGGGCCGGGTGCCGAGCATGCCCGAGAGCACTCTGATGTATTCGGCAGCCTTGTCCAGATCCGGGAACGCCCCATCCTTGACGTCCACGTCGAGGTAGAGCGCAGCCCATCGAGACACCTCCCGCTCCCGACCCCGCCCCTGGTGATGTCGTTCGGGGCCAGCTGTCGGGTTCACCGAGAACCAGCTGCAGGCCTTCTTCGGCACCGACTTCAGCTGGGCGCTCACCCTGGCCGACTCGACCACCGACGAGGTGAATGCCCCGCCGATAGGCCGGTGACACACGGCAGTGAACTCCCCTTCGGCCCAACCGAGGCAGTCGAGGACCTCGTCAAGATCGAGTCGGATGTTTCCGACGTCTGAGGTCGGCTCGCCTGTGCCGGAGGTGTTTTCGGAGTTGCTCTCGGTTTCCTGGTCCGGACCGGGGGCCTCGTTCGTCATCACCCTCGATCACCACTTCCAACGATCACGGCCCGGATGAAGTCGAGGTGCTTGCGGCATCCGGCAGGAGTCCGCCTTGCCCGCTCCGCGAGGACCACGTGGAGCTGCTCACTGAGATGCGGCAAATACCTCTCCAGCTCAGCCACGGTGATCATCACCCCGCTGCTCCTGGTCGGCGATCCAGGCCTCGAGCACACACCGCCGGTAGTAAACCCGGCGGCCAACCCGGAAGTATGGCGCGAAGGATCCTGTGGCCCTGTTCTTTTTCTGGCTGCTGCGCGGGATGCGGAACTCGTTCTCTACATCGAGCGGGGTCAATACATCTGTACTTGTCTCAGACACTTGGGCCTCTCGTGCGGTCTGCGGCGACCGTTGCCGAGCGAAGCTTTTTCTCCGTTCTCTCGTTCTGGCCCGTGAGAGCCGGAAACACAGTGCGGTGCACGACAGAACCTTGGGTTGCCCAAAACTTCCAATATGCGGGTTATTGGCATGATCGCGAAATACACGTCTCCGATAGAGAATGCGCATCGGATCTTCCCCGAGACGGTCCTACTCGAGTTCGTGTTCGACGATCCGCTTCAAGGCATCGGACGTTAATGAATAGAACTGGCGGGCGTCTCCTAGCCAGTCCTGGGTGTGTTCATGCAAATAAGGACGGGCTTCTTCGTACCAGGGGATCTGAGTACGCATAACCAGCTCAACGAATCCGTTGTAGTCGACCGGACGCAGCAGGGACAACTCACGGACCAACCCGTCGTCACCCAAGAACCTCGATAAGTGGACGCAAAAGAATCCGCGCTGTGTTCCCGGGTCGCAGCAGCGGCCATCTATGTCCATGTGCACGATCCGGAAGTCGTAGTCACGGTGGTCATCGTCTGTCCGCCAGACGACTAGTGCCTTCCCGGGCTGGTTGATGTTGTCACCGCAGGTGTCGCATTTCCACACTGTGAGCGGCGCTGCAGGCAGTCCTCCGGTGGTTACGTGAATGGATTCGTTATTGTGCATGATTTACTCCTTTGATCCGGTTTTTCAACGCCTGGGGCTTCGATAAGAAACGTTGCCACTCGACCCCTTTTGGTTACCGAAGAATGGTTGCCGACCGGCGATGGCTACCTTGTTGAAGGCGACGGGCCGTGGTCTTGGTCATCGAAGAGGAAGTTGCAGCCGAAGGGCTAGATCCTGCAGCCGGGGTCACCGAGCAGATTTTGAGAATGGCGGCAATATCATCGTCGTCGAGCACCCATTTGCGCGCAATCTTCTTGGCGGGGAACCGACGAGACCGCAAATTATCTGCAAGCCAGCGCGGACTGCAACCGAGTTTTTCGGCCGCCTGGCTGAGGTCCATGAGAATCATCTACCGCCGACTCCTCTTAATTACCGAAGGATGCTCGGAACCGAAGATACCTAATGGTCACGCACCCCAAGAAACGGCTGATCCCGCCATTCCTGAGAGGATTTGACATAGTGTGGACATACCATGGACATAGTGTTGGAACAGCCTTGACAAAAGGCTTACATGTCTTCTTAAAAGCCCACGTCGCGGGTGCCGGAGATGGCCAATAGTGGTGTAATGGATATCACAACATTCTCAGGAAAGGATGTAACAACAACTCGGAACCGGACGTAATAAATCAGACGGTGGTCGCGCTCTTTCGCTTCGAATTAGCCTTCTTCGGCTTGAGAGCCTTACCGACCACATCGGCCACCACTCGTGACGATCGCCGGTCCAAATGCCCGTAACGGTCGGAGGTGGTCTGGATCGATTCGTGGCCGAGGTGACGCTGGATCACCGTCAGCGGGACACCGGCCTGGATCAACCACGAGGCATTGGTATGCCTAACCTCGATTTTGCGTGCGGCCTGTTCGTATGGTGTGGAGCCGGTGCCGTCGGGCTTGTGGGGCTGAT
>JBAUOX010001121.1:0-4088 GCA_049579985.1 Isosphaeraceae bacterium
CCAGCAGCGCATTGCCCTGATGACAGAATCGCTCGAACCGACGCCGCTGGTCGGCCGTCCAGCGCTCCGCCGACGCCAGCGCCTTGGCCTTCTCGAAGTGCAATGCGGCGTCAGTCGCCCGGTTCTCGAGCAGGGCCAGGTTGCCAAAAAGGATGTAGATCTCGGGATGATCCGGAGCCTGAGCGACAGCCGTCTCCAGGGCGGGACGAACCAGCGCGATTTGATTGCTCATGAGTGCCAGCTCGGCGAGCAAGGCGTGGGCCGGCGGCAACTCAGGGTGCGCCTTGACGGCCTTGGCGAGCTGCTCGAGGCAGGTGTCGAGATCTCGCTTCTGGAAGCTCTTGATCGCCTCGTTGACTTCCACGACGCTCTTGGAGAGTTCGTCAACCTCGGCGGCGAAGGGTGGTGAGACGCCATTCGAGGGCACTAGAGGAATCGTACCGGCACGCGCCGGGGAGGCCGTGGCGAGAGCGACCGCGACGGCCGCCCAGGACGTCAGGCAGCCGATTCGATTTCCGAGACCATTGCGCACCATCTTCATTCCCGGCCCTCCACCTGCGATTTCCTCAACCGAACTGAACCAAGGATGTATTACCGTCCCAATGGCAACCTTGCAAGAAAATTTACCAGACTGATTTTTGGAATGTTCGTTTCTGGCAACATGGCGATGAACGGTAGCCTGTGGCATGATGAGCAGAAACCTGGCCTGGCCGCGGAACGGAGTTTCCGCGACTAGCTGCGGACAGTGACCCGCCTACATGTCACCTGGTTGCTTCCTCGGCGGATCCAAGGCTTACTAATTCTAGGTAATTTTCCTGGACGGTTTTTTTAAGTCTTGTGTTCCTTTGCTGCGATCCGTCTTTCTCTACCAGTCGTGGCCCAAGCTTTTCAGGCCATTGATACCCAGCTCGGCGCGCGGCATCGACGGCGGACCCCGACGATCCACCGTGGTAGTGCTCAACGAACAATCTCTGCCGGTAGCTTAAATGAAATCCAGCAGGTCGCGGGATGCGACGTCTGCAACGCGGGCCAAAACCTCGTTGGCAGCCATGGCGGCCGTCGCCATCCTGGCATCGATTGCAGCCCAACGATCATGGATTGGAGTCCGCGAAGCCGGACCTCCAATCCACGTTCAAGAAGCCCGGTCGGGGCGTAATTAGGCGAGCCCCGCGCGCGTGCAGACATTAAAGTGGGGATTGCTTCGGTGCGTTATGTTGGCTCAAAAGCGTGAGAGCAGGACGGGGAATTCAGCGAGGAGCGGGAGCGCGGGTAGCCGCGATGCGAGCCAAGTGGTGCAGGGGATCGGAGGACTGCTGTTGACTTGATGACCGCCTTGACATGATCCCCTGGCTGTAGCTTGAGCGCCTCGGCCGAGCCACGGGTTATGATGGCGACGACCTCGGTACCGGCGACATCGACGACGACTTCGGCCATCACGTTTCCGAGTTTGACCGACTTGACAACGGCGGCAAGCTGATTGCGGGCACTGAGCATTGCGATATCCCCGGGGTCATTTTTTCAGTCATGAGGTCCAATTCCAGTACCCATCATACAACGAATGATGTCGCAACGGCAGTGTAAGGCCGGGAAACCGGCTGCTGCTACGCTCCATGATTCGCCAACAAGGAAAACCGCGTCAACCCTGCGGGAGGATTGACGCGGTCTTGTGGTCTTCGCGATGAGAAACCTGGGCCGTTACTTCCCTCGGACCTGACTCTTTGATTTGCGAACGACGCAGGTTCCCACGGCGGTCAGTCCGAGTCCGAGCATCAGCCACGAGGCGGGCTCGGGTACCGCTGACACCTGGGCAACCTCGAGGACCACATCATTGTTGTACCCAGGCGGGCTGTACTCGACGTCAAACGTCACACCGCCGACCAAGATCGTGTTGTCGGTGAACGTCCCGCTCAGTCCGCCCGAGGTGAGGATCACAAATATGTCGTCGGTGGTTGGCGAGAATCCATTCACTAAGCTCACGTCGAGCATTCCGCTGAGCAGCAATGCTGACCCGGTTACGCTCAGCACGCTGTACCCCGAACCCGGAGTCCGTCCGCCGATCGCGATATCGAGAATACCGCTGGCATTCTGAGTGTAATTCCCCGTGACGGTAAGAATTCCCGGCCCATCGCCGGGGTGAACCGTTCCCGAGTTGATCAGGTTGCCCTGGACGGTGCCGAAGCCCTGGAGCAGGCCCCCCTCGATGTTGACCGACTGACCGGCCGCCACGGCAAGCGTACTGTGGGCGCTCCAGAGGCTTGTGGTGCCAGAGGTCTGAACGTAATCGTTCGACCCGAGAACTTGAAAGAGGCTACCCGACCGGTCGCTCACCGCGCCGATGTTCACCGTTCCCGTGGTGGTGAAGCTGTCGCTGACCTGGAGCGTACTGCCTTCGTTGACCTGGAACGTGCCGCTATTTTTGGTCTGGGCGCTGGAGATGGAAAGCGTCCCGCCCGAGACGTTGGCGTTGACGGTTCCCTGGTTGTTGAGATTCATTCCGTAGATGTAGCCCTGCCCCTGGATGGTGCTCGTGTTCACTAGGGTGTTCGAGCTGGAGGAGCCTTCGAGATAAGAATCGGCGTTGTTGAGGCTGACCGTGCCCGCGCCTGAAAGTGTAACGGTCGAGGCGTCGACGTAGAGGTCGGCGTTGCCGCTGCTGCCTCCGATCAGGACCGCTCCATTATTGCTGATGGTCGATCCCGCCACGTTCAGGTTCACTCCCACCATTGTGAGCGTGCTGAACGGGTCGAGGGACAGGTTGTGGATCGTCGGCGAGAGGATATCGAACGTGGTATCGAGCGTGACGGATGATGGATTCGATAACGTACCCGTGATGGACACGTCGGTGGTAGCGCTGTTGGGCACGTCGCTGGGATTCCAGTTGCCGCTGACGTTCCAGTTACCGATACCGCCGTTCCAACTGGACTGCTTGTACTGCGCGTACGTATTCTGAGCTCCGAGGGTTAGAGCAGCCATCGCGACCAGAGCTCCAAGCGTTGCTCGCGGGAGCCGAGCGAGAACGAAGCGATTGACCATTGCTCACTCCATGGATTGCGAACCCTGACGATTCAGACATCCTGACACCTTCGGCGACATTCCGTGAACCGAAAAGGCGGCGTGACAGTGCCACGCGGGGCCAGGGGACTACTTCTTTGTGGATTTCTCCAGTTCTTCGAGCCAGCGCTTTGCTTCGTTGCGTTCGATGAAGAGCCCGGAGACGGCGATTGCCTTCTTGAGGAGCGGGGCGACAAGATCCTTCTTTCCCCTTGCTTCCTCTACCCGAGCCAGCGCAAGCACGTCGTCCGATTGAGCCTGGCCGCTCTGGAAGACGGCCGTGAGCAGCTTCTCGGCGTCGTCGAGTCTCTGGGTGCGGAAATAGACGGCTCCCAGGGTTGCCAGAGCGCGGGGAGACTTGGGCTCTAACTTCACGCCTTGCTCGGCAAGCTCCACAGCTCTACGTTTCTTCGTCTCGTCATTTTGCGCGGCCAGAACAAGAGCGAACTGGCTGCGCCCCCAAGCGTCGCCGGGCGACTGGGCCCAGAGATCCTGGAAGATCCGCTCGGCTCCGGCCAAATCGTTCCGCTGCCGTGCCGCCAGGCCAAGCACTCGCTGGACTTCATTCGCTTTGGGCTGGAACTTTGCCGCGGTCTCGGCCTGGCTCTGGGCTTCGTCGGCGCGGCCCTGCTCCAGCAGCCAGGAAGCCACCCCCAGGCGCACGGGCAGCGAATCGGGGCTCGTCTTGGCCGCGTAGTCCATCCATTCCTCGGCCTTCTTGAGATTCCCGGCCCTGGTCAAGAGCCAGCCCATCATGACCTCTGCCGGCTCGTGTGCGCTGTCCTCCTTGGAGGCCTTCTGCATCTCCTTGTATGCCTCGTCCTGCTGGTCGAGGCTGAAGAGGGCTCTCCCCAGCCGCTGCCGCGCACGCGCATTGGCCGGCTCCAGCGCCAGCCACGCTTCCAGCGCTGACCGTGCGGCCTTCCAGTCGCCGCGGCTCTCGGCCAGCAGCGCATTGCCCTGATGACAGAATCGCTCGAACCGACGCCGCTGGTCGGCCGTCCAGCGCTCCGCCGACGCCAGCGCCTTGGCCTTCT
>JBAUOX010001122.1:0-7841 GCA_049579985.1 Isosphaeraceae bacterium
GCTCAAGACGGTCAGCGACTGGGCCAAACGCCAGGATTTCCCGGCGCTGATGGTTCAATGGAATGCCGAACAGGTGCAAAAGGCGTTCATCGAGGCACAAACGGCGATTCAGGCGACCCAAACCACCCAGACTAATCCGACCCCACTGCCCCCCACGACGGGAAATGGATGGAAGGGGTCCAAGGGTCGGGACCGCGTCGTACCGGCCGAGAGCGTGGGTCCCGATCCTGTTACCGAGACGCGGCCGGCACCGGTTCCCAGGCGGGAACGGGAACCTTCTCAACCTCGGTCCAGCAGGAACCGTCAATGAGTAACAATGACCCGACACCGAGCTAAAGCTACGAGTTCGAGAGACGACTGCCATCATGGAGACTTGAAGCAGCCGGGTCAATCCGGCGACACAATCCATGATTTCTCGCCGGTGTCAGGTCGTTGTTCTTTTTCGTGTATTTCGTGGTTCGATCGTTTCGCCTTCCTGAGCTCTGCCTCTCCACCACGCCGAATCCCTTTAGAAAGCCATCGAGGCGGCCCTGGCAACCTGGCCCGACCGAGTGGTCTGGAAACAGTTGATCCGCAATGGCATGGAGGCTGACGGGTCCTGGAAGCATAGCGCCGCGGAGTGCACGCGACTGTACGAGGAAATTAATCGTCGTGTTCAGGCCTCGCCCGTGCAATCCGTCGTCGGCGAACCGGCGCCGTTGTGGTGAGGGACGGAAGCCCTTAAGTTGGCCGCTCGATGTTCCGAGCATATACCCAGTCGTGACCCCTGCCTTTTCTGAATGACGCGCTTGCCTTTTGGCCCAAGGATGAGCGATGGCACCAGTATCTCTGGTCCTCATGTGGCATCAGCATCAGCCCTATTATCCCGACGACGTGGCCGGTGAAAACCCGATGCCCTGGGTGCGGCTTCATGCCACCAAGGATTACCTGGGCATGGCGTTGCACCTCGAGGAAGTTCCCGAGTTCAAGTGCACCATCAACCTGGTCCCCAGCCTGCTCACCCAGCTCGAAAGCTATGTCGAAGGCGCGACGGACACGCACCTGACGATGTCGCGCAGGCCCGTGGACGGTCTGAAACACGACGACGCATGTTACCTGCTGGACAATTTTTTCATGGCGTTCGCCGATTCCATGATCCGGCCGCACTCGCGATATCACGAGCTGCACATGCTCCGCGCGTCGTGGGCGGGACCGGCCGACCAGGCCCTGAAACGGTTTCGACCCCGCGATCTGCGAGACCTTCAGGTCTGGTCAAACCTGGCCTGGATCCACCCCGTGCTTTTCGAGAAAGACCGGGAACTCGCCGAGTTCAAGGCCAAGGGACGGCACTACACCGAGGATGAGAAGCAGTGGCTGCTGGAGAAGCAGCGGGAACTGCTCGCCCAGGTCATCCCTTTGCACCGGACCCTGGTTGAGCGTGGGCAGATCGAGCTGACCACGACGCCCTATTACCACCCCATCCTCCCCCTGCTGCTGGACAAGAAGCTCGCTCGTGAGGCGATGCCCGACGTGGCCCTGCCAGCCTATCGCGAGGGTTATCCCGAGGACGCCGAGATCCATGTCCGCCGCGCTGTGGAAAGCCACCTGCGGCGATTCGGATCGCCTCCACGGGGCATGTGGCCCAGCGAGGGCTCGGTCTGTCAGGCCCTGGTCCCGCTGCTGGCCCGGCATGGCATCGAGTGGATTGCCACCGATGAGGAAATCCTGGGCTGCTCGACCGGGGGCAAGGTCGGGCGGGATGGCCGCGGCTACGTCCGCCATCCCGAGCTCCTGTACCGCGCCTGGAAGCTGCGCGAGGGCGAATCGGACCTGGCGATCATTTTCCGCGACCATTCCATGTCGGACCAGGTCGGCTTTCACTACCAGCGCAGTCCCGGGCCGAACGCCGCGGCAGATTTCTTGGGCAAGCTGCACGCCATTGGCGACGCCTGCCGGCACAACCCGGCAACGCTCGTCTCGGTCATTCTGGACGGCGAGAACTGCTGGGAATACTATCCCGACGGCGGTGTGTCGTTTCTGCGCTCACTCTACCAGAGCGTGGCGCGCGATCCGCGCATCGAGGCGGTGAAGGCCGGCGAGTTCATCCGCCGGCACCCGCCTCGGGACACCTTGCCGCGGCTGTTCGCGGGAAGCTGGATCAGCCACAACTTCGCAATCTGGATCGGTCATCCCGAAGACAACCGGGGCTGGGACGCCGTGCACGCGACCCGCCAGTTCCTGGTGGGCGAGGAGCGTGCCGGCCGGCATGATCCGACCGTCATGGCCCGAGCCTGGGAGGAGATCTTCATCGCCGAGGGCTCCGACTGGTTCTGGTGGTACGGCGACGACCACAGCAGCGCCCAGGACAGCCTGTTCGACCACCTCTTCCGGAAGCACCTGCGTAATGTTTACACCCTTCTTGGCTGCGATCCTCCCGGGAACCTCTTCACGCCGATCTCGCAGGCCGGTGGCCACCGGCCGATCAACGACCAGCCAACCAGCTTCCTGAATGTCAAAATCGACGGACGGGCCACCTATTTCGAGTGGATTGACGGATCACAATACCACTGTGGCAACGATCGGGGAACGATGACGCTGGTGACCAAGGGCCTGCTCCAGTGCCTCTGGTTCGGGTTTGACGCCGAGCGTTTCCTGCTCCGGATCGATACCGAAGGGGGACCGGCCGCGGACCGGCTTGGCGACGTCGATCGTCTTCGCGTGGGTTTCGTCGATCCGGCGGAGCGTGAGATCGTGGTGGTGCAGCCGGCGGTTCGCCATCCCGTGGCCTACCTCAACCACGCGGGCCGACCCCTGAGCAACGGCACGACGGTCGCGGTGGCCACCGGACAGATCCTTGAGCTCGCCGTACCCTTCGCCCGCCTCGATCGCCAGCCCGGCGAGTCGATCCGGTTCTACGTCGAGCTACTCAAGGGAGAAACCAGCCTCGATCGAGCCCCCCGCGAGGGCATCTTCGAGCTCTTCGTCCCCACCGCCGATTTCGAGCGGATCATGTGGCAGGTGTGAGCGAATAGTGGCGAGTGGCGAGTTACGAGTGGCGAGTTACAAGTGGGGAGTTACGAGTGGCGAGTTACGAGTGGGGAGTTACGAGTGGCGAGTGGCGAGCAAAGGGTGGTGGGTGGCAAGTGATGAGGAAAATGAGGGAAGTGAGGCAAATGACGAGAGAACGGTGAGCACAGCTTCTTCAATGGGAACTGGCCATCGGCGGCTGACTACTGGCCACTTCGCCACTCGCCACTCGCCACTCGCCACTCGCCACTCGCCACTCGCCACTCGCCACTCGCCACTCGCCACTCGCCACTATTCACATGGAGGCCGAAGCCATGCCCGAGCTGAGAAAAGATCCGATCGTGGGCCGGTGGGTGATCATCGCGAATGAGCGAGCCAAGCGACCCTACGACTTCAAGTCCGAGGGCCAAGGACCGGGCGAGCCCAGGGTTTGCCCGTTATGCGAGGGCCAGGAGGACAAAACTCCGCCTGAGATCATCGCCTATCGCGACTTTGGCAGCCGCCCCAACGGACCGGGCTGGCGGATCAGGGTCGTGCCCAACCGCTTCCCCGCGCTGAAGATCGAGGGCAACCTCAACAAGCGGGGCGACGGAATCTATGACATGATGGCCGGCATCGGCGCGCACGAGGTGATCATCGAGAGCCCGCGCCACCACACCAGCATGGCTACACTCAACGAGGACAACATCCGGGAAGTCCTCTGGGTCTACCGCGACCGGCTGGTTGATCTCAAGAAAGATTCCCGGCTGGTCCATGGCATGCTGTTCAAGAACGTGGGTGAGGGCGGAGGGGCCGGCCTCGACCACACTCACAGCCAGTTGATCGTCACTCCGATCGTGCCGGTCTCGGTCTGGGAGGAGATGACAGGCGCCCTGGAGTTCTACAACTACCGCGGCCGCTGCATCTTCTGCGATATGGCCCAGCAAGAGCTTGCCGTCGAGAAGCGGATCGTCCTGGACTCGACCCATTTCACCGCGTTCTGTCCGTTTGCCAGCCGCTTTCCCTTCGAGACCTGGATCCTTCCCAAGACCCACGCCAGCCACTTCGAGAATATCCCCAAGCCGGGTGTGGACGACCTCGCACATGTCTTGCACCAGGTTCTCAACAAGCTCGAGCTTGCGCTTGACAACCCGTCCTACAACTACATCATTCACACCGCACCCTTTGACCACGTCGAGCTTCCGCATTACCATTGGCATATCGAAGTGATGCCGCGGTTGAACAAGGTCGCGGGTTTCGAGTGGGGGTCGGGGTTCTACATCAACCCGGTTGCTCCCGAGCATGCGGCGGCTTTCCTCCGTGAGGTCGAGGTGGGACCGTCCTATCCCGCTCTTCCGCTGTTCGAGCGGGGTAGTGGGCGCCTGCAAGCCGCGACGACCCACGGTTCCTGAACCCCGAAACGGAAGGATCGGCGTCGAGCCGCCTCGCTTCTAGAATTCGCAATGTTTGCGCGTTCCGATCAATCGCCCCGCCGCCGTTGAGCGTCCGTGAAAGCGGGCTTGGTTTCATGCCCGATGTGGGAGACAATCGAACCCGGCCCGCGTTTTCCGCATTTGCGTGCCGCAAGGCGATATCCCTTCCGACGGGGGCCAATGGCTCACACGAGGCTCGCTTATGTCCACCGTGCGCTTGATCCTCGCCCTCCACAACCACCAGCCGGTGGGCAACTTCGACGGCGTCTTCGAGGCGTCGTATCGCGACAGTTACGCCCCCTTTCTGGAGGTGCTGGGAACCTACCCGGAGATCCCGTTCGCCCTGCACACCTCTGGACCGCTCCTGGAATGGCTGGCCGAGCACCACCCCGAGTACATCGCCCAAGTTCGCGGCCTCGTGGAGACGGGCCGGGTCGAGATCCTGGGCGGAGGATTCTACGAGCCGATCATGACAATGATTCCCCATCACGACCGGGTGGGGCAGATTCGCGACTTCTCGGCCTATCTCGAGCAGCTCTTCCCCACCAAGATCCGCGGCATGTGGGTTCCCGAGCGGGTCTGGGAGCAACATCTGGTCGCGGCCATTACCGAGGCGGGCATCGAGTACACAATCCTTGACGACTTTCATTTCCAGCACGCGGGAATTACCGGCGACGACCTCTTCGGCTACTACCTCACCGAGGACGAGGGCCGCCTGCTGAAGATCTTCCCGGGCTCCGAGACCCTGCGCTACACGGTCCCGTTCCAGGAGCCGCACGCCACCTACGAGTTCCTCCGCCGCCTGGCCGAGCGCCGGCCGGGAGCGACCGTCGTCTTCGCCGACGATGGCGAGAAGTTCGGCTCATGGCCAGAAACGTTTGATCATGTTTACACACATGGCTGGTTAAAACGGTTCTGCGACATGATCGTGGGCAACCGCGACTGGCTGGAGGTGACGACGCTGGCGCGGGCGGTGGACGCTACGCTTCCCCTGGGCAAGGTCTACGTGCCGGACGGGTCCTATCGGGAGATGACCGAGTGGGTGCTGCCCCCCTCGCTCCACCAGGACTACGAGCGGGCAAAGGCCCATGTGGCTGCCAGCGGGCTGGCCGATGAGATCAAACCGTTCTTCCGGGCCGGCGGGTTCTGGAGAAATTTCAAGGCGCGGTATCCCGAAAGCGACGAGATGTACGCCCGGATGCTGGGCATCTCGCGCCGGCTGGCCGACGCCTCGGCCCAGGAAGGCGCCGACCCCGACTACCTGGAGATCGCCCGGCGCGAGCTCTATCGCGGCCAGTGCAACTGTCCGTACTGGCATGGCGCCTTCGGCGGGCTTTATCTGCCGCATCTTCGCAACGCGATTTATCGCAGCTTGATCACCGCCCACAATGCCCTCGACGACGCCGAGGCCAAGACCGGGCCCCGGGTCGCGCTCGAGGTCGGCGACTTCAATCTTGATGCGCGCCAGGAGGTCAAGCTCGAAAACGAGGGTCTGATCGTTCTGGTTCGACCAGCCCAGGGCGGCCACATCTACGAGCTTGACGTCCGGCAAACCGCGATCAACGTGCTCGCGACACTCCAGCGCCGGCCGGAAGCCTATCATCAGGCAATCGCCAACGCCATCCACCCGGAGAACCGCGATCGGGCTCAGGGGGATGGGCCAGCAAGTATCCATGACCGCGTCATCCTCAAGCAGGAAGGGCTCGATCAACTGCTCGTCTACGACCGGCATCCGCGCACGGCTCTCGTCGACCATTTCTATCCCATCGACGTGACACTCGATGATCTGGCGGCCTGCAGCGATGTCGAGCGCGGTGATTTCGTCACGGGCACGTACCTGGCCAGGGCCAAGCGCGACTCCAGGCGGGTGGCCTTGGTGATGGAACGCCCGGGCCATGCCGATGGGCAGATGGTGCGAATCAAGAAGTCGATCGCGCTGGCCGCCGGCTCGCCGGTGCTCGAGGTTCATTACGAGCTTTTTGACCTGCCCCGCGAGACGTGCTTGCATTTTGCCGTCGAGCTCAACCTCGCCGCGATGGCCGGACACGCCGACGACCGCTATTATACCGATGCCCATGGCACCAGGCTCGGCGTGCTCGATTCCCGCGTCGACCTTGCCCACACCGAGGGAATAACGCTCACCGACGAATGGCTGGACCTGACTGTCGGCTTGAGCTGGTCGCGATCGGGCGGCCTCTGGTGCTATCCGATCGAGACCGTCAGCCAGAGCGAGGGCGGCTTCGAGGGCGTCTACCAGTCCTCGGCAGTCGTTCCCCACTGGCACGTGACGGCCGACGAGACCGGCCGCTGGGACGTGCTGATCCGCCTGGCCCTCGAGCCTTTCCGGCCCACGGTAATCACCCTACCCCGGCAAGATGAGAGCCTGGCCCGGGTTTGAGGAATTCCGACCGACGATCTGGGACTGGGACTCGGACAGGGCATCAGTTACGCTGGTCGGGAGGAGGGCGTCGTCATGCCATTACGCGATCACTTTCGCCCACCGCTCGCTGACCGCGGGTCGTGGGACGGTTTTCACGGGCAGTGGCCGGCCATGATCGTCATCGGCCTCAACCAGAAACTGCCGCAGCGCTACGTCGCCGAGCCGCGGGTCCATCTGGGCTCGCCGATCGAGATCGACGTGGCAACCTACGAGGGGGACGAGACAGATTCCCCATCAGCCGGCGAGAAGGACAACGGCGGTGGCGTTGCGACCGCCGTTTGGGCGCCGCCGAGGCCAACGCTGGCGATCGCCACGGACCTGCCGGCCATGGACGAGTACGCGGTGAGAGTTTACGACACGAAGTCGGGACGCCGTCTCGTGGCCGCGGTCGAGATCGTCAGCCCGGCGAACAAGGACCGGCCCGAACACCGTCGCGCCTTCGTGGCCAAGTGCGCCGCCATGTTGCAGAGCCGTGTCTGCGTCGCGATCGTCGATCTCGTCACGACCCGGACTTTCAACTTGTATGGCGATCTGATGGAGCTCTTTGGCGAAATTGACCCGTCCCTCGCCAATGGATCGCCTGCTCTCTATGCCGTCTCCTGTCGCTGGGCGAGCAACGGGGATGCCTGGCTTCTGGAGACATGGACGCATTCCCTTGCGCTCGGCCGGCCATTGCCGACGCTGCCTCTTTGGCTCTCCGGGAACCTCGCGGTGCCGCTCGAGCTGGAACCGAGCTACGAAGAGACGTGTCGCATCCTCCGCATCTCGTAGGACTTTGACGGCGGAATTTGGTAAACAGCTTTGCGTTGTATTCTGCTGCGCCGCTTCCTGAGTCGCTGACCGAGCTGCCCATGTTATGGCCCTACCGCCGTGGCAAGAAATCAAACCAGCCGTCAAATTCTCCCATCGACGCTGCGCAGATCATGCGCAGGGCGCGGCGGCTGCGGTTTCGGGTTCGCCCCGAGGCCGTCACGCAACTGGCC
>JBAUOX010001123.1:0-4268 GCA_049579985.1 Isosphaeraceae bacterium
GTGCGATCGCGCCTGGGCAAGGCCGTTGGGTTCGTTTCCCACGAAGCCAACCGCAGATTCGCGCCTGAGTGCAACCGGCACAGAGAGTTGGGTCGATGCAATTGGGTTCGTTCTGAGTGCGTCCAACTCCACGGGGCAACAGCGGGTGATTCTGCGGACCGCCGGGTCCGCATAAGATTCCAGTGGGTACTTGATGGACGAGGTCCAAGTCATTACTTTGAAAACAGTTAGTACCGCAAATGGCTCCAATCTGCTTCGTCTGCTGCGGACCGGACCGGGATTTTATGCAGGTCAGCAGAAACAAGACTTAGGCGGCGAGTCGTCCTCTGCTGGAGGCGTAGTGTGCCGGATCTGACGCTCGACGGCGGCCGCGTTCTTACGTTACGCCCCGTCTCCAAAATTCAACTCTCCACTGGGCCTGGCACCGACTTCCGCGGAGCAAGCCGCGAGCGTCCGCTGTTGATCGATGTAGTCGCCGTGGATGGCAATCCGATCCGCCGGGCTCGTCTTGTGGTGATGGACAACCACAGCGTTTGGCTGTCCCACCAGGCCGAAGTTGCGCCGAGAACCAATAACAAGCCGCCCGCCGCTACAGGTTTATCAGCGGCCGAAGCCCCCTTGGCGCGTGAACTGTTCTTGTCGCTGGTCTCCGAAGGGCTTTCAAGTCCAGCGCCTGGTCCAATCCAACGGTGGAAGCTCCCATGGGCATGGCTCGGCAAGCATGCCGGTCAAGTCGTCGTCGGCGTCGTAGTCGCCGTTGTGGCGGCGGCCATTCTAGCTTGGCTTGGATTGAAGAATTGACTGGAGGCCGTTCGGTCGTCTTGGATCGCCTAACCTAGCGCTGAGCTTTTTCGTTTGGCTGCGGAGGGAGTATGCCCCACATCACACTTTGCGTAACACCGAAGGTTCTGGCGCAAGTCAACCGCGGAAACGCGTTTCAGCGTCAGATGGCAATCCGTAGTGCCTCGGCCCAACTCGCGGCTCTCATAGCGACTGCCAATGAGGCAAACCGAGTGCTGATCGATGTGAATGATCAGTTCACGCTGGCAGTAGGAGACAACCACGCGATTTGGGGCTCGCACCAGGCTCCCGGTCAACAATCCGACGATTTCCGCGACCTGTTCTCACTCCTCTCGCGTCGCGCGGGAACTGATATCACCTTCACATGGTAGGCGGCAACCGCCTAACCTCGCTCTGAGCTTGGTCGTTAGATATCTTAATAATGTGCATTACTGATCGACGACTGCGTCTTTCTGTTCAGAGGACTCAGTCACGGTCCTTGACCCATTGATGAGTTCGTCTTCCGCCTAAGAGTGCGACCACCGGCCCTCTGCGGCCATCGATCCCCAGGACCCCGAAAGCGTCACGAAACCCTGAAACCGAGGGTTTCTCGCTCAAAACTCTCGTCGTAGGTTCCGGGGACACCTACCGATCTCCGGGGAAGAATGGAAAGAACCGTTTGACGAACTGATCTGTCCTGTTGCATATACGCGGCTTCTCCAAGTGTTCGGAGATTCTCCTCGACGGCGAACCCGCAGACAACGACGTGGCGATCTTGCGCGGGTTCCAGGGTGACAGGCCGAGAGTGTCGTTCAACGGGCTCATTCGCAATCGGGTTCGCATTGGAAGGTCGGGGCGAGGCTGACAACGCAACGCCAAGGGGATAGGATGAAGACGCGCTCCTGGGAGTCAATCATCCCGGCTGCAAGGAGGGATCGTCGTGGCCACGGTGACCTACGCTCACATCAAGCACAACTCCGAGGGTGAACCGATCGTTGAGGGCACGCGGATCATGGTTCGCACGATCGCGCTCGACCTCATCGCTCACAGCTGGGATGCCGAGGAGATCCAGCAACATCACCCCGACCTGACGCTGGGTCAGATCCATTCCGCGCTGGCCTACTACTTCGACCACAAGGAGGAGATGGATCGCGACATCCGGCAGCGACACGAACGCGTGCGGGCTCTCCGAGCCGCTCAGGAAGAGTCACCGGGCCGGCGCAAGCTGCGGGAACGGGGACTGCTCCCGTGAGTGTCCGGTTCTACCTGGATCATCACGTGGATGCCGCGATCACCGAAGGGCTGCGCCAACGGGGAATCGACGTCCTCACGTGTCGGGAAGACGGAACCGAGACCTGGGATGACGAGCGTCTCTTGGAGCGGGCAACCGCACTGGGCAGGGTGCTCTTCAGTCAAGACGACGACTTGTTGGCGATCGCACACCGTCATCAGCGCGCGGGGCACCCTTTTGCCGGGCTGATTTACGGTCATCAGCTCGACCTGTCGATCGGCCAGGCGGTCCGCGACTTGGCACTGATCGCGCAGGTGTACGATCCCGATGATCTGCGTGACCGGGTTGAGTATCTTCCGCTGTGACGCGGCTTGGGGCGCTGACGTGGAAGTTCCGGGGGCACCATACTGATCTGTGGGGAGTAACGGGGAAGGAACCATTGAAGAACTGATCTGTCCTGTTGGATCCTCGCCGCTTCTCCGAACTTGCCGGCAACCTGCTCGACCGCAACCGTCTCGGCAAGCCGAGTGACAACTACGCGACGATCTTGCGTGGGTTCGGGCTTGACAAGGCGGGGGTGCCGTTCAACAAGCTCATTCGCGATCAGCACCATGGGCAGCCGCTCTCGTCTCGTGCTGTCATCACGAAACGTGCCCACCCCTCCCGGTGTCTCGGGCTGCCCCGGAAGCCATGGGCCGGGTCAAGCGAGGGCGCGGTGTCGTTCACCCACCGCGAGCAGTTCCGACTCCGACTCCGAACCCCGTCAAGTTCCGGCTAGCTTTACTGCGGAGGATTCACGACCGATTCCTGAACCCTACCCCTTTGGGGAAGTTGGGCATTGCACGGGCGACTTCTCCGCGGCCTCGCGAGCCGACGCCCGGGTCGCTTCGTAGAGTTTGATCTCCCGGCGGTATTGCCCGATCATGCGATCATGAGAGCGGAGAACCTCCGCGCGGTGTGTGGGACTGAGATCCACGCGAACGGCGATCCGAGATCGGCGTTCCATCAGGCCCGCTAGCTTGGCCTTGGTTTGAATATAGCCGGCCTCGGTGAGCTCCAGGGTCATAAGATCACCTCCACGCCCTCCTTGGGCCGTCGCTGAGGATCGGTGCCGAAATCCCGCATGGCCCAAGCCTCCAGGTCAGCCTGACCAGCCGCAACCAGGACGTGAAGAAACGGCCAAATCAACTCCTCGTCCACTGCGGACTGCTGATCCTTTGGGTAATCGGGACCGGGTAGAATCACGAGGTCCACGTCCTGAGCTGAGGCGCCGCGGCGTCCGTCGCATAACTTCCATTTACGATAACCCGCTGAACACCCGCTCGACGCGCTCAATCGATGAACCCGAGGAGTTCCTGCGTCTCGACCTCGCGTTCAGGCGATCCACTCCCGAACCGCGCCACCAGTTCCACAAAAGTACAGGGGTGAATACCCGGCGGGAGGTGCCCATGCTCGTTAAAGAGCGGAAGCATCGTCGATCCTGACGATGAGGCCAAGGCCATTCCTGTTTACACGTTCATTATAAGTGTGGGCTTCGTGAGGGACAATCCCTGGCGCGAAAGACCGGCCGAGGTATCATGGATCTGAGAGGGTTCGCTCACCGATTCGTTGGCGACCGTCGACGGGTCCAGGCCGAGTCCGACTCGGGATGATAGATGATACAGAGGTGTAGGGTGCGTCGAGTCTGCGATACGAGATTATTCTGCGTGTATTGCCTAGAATGTTTAAGGACCAAGACATGCATGAGTTTATGTAATCGACGATTGGGGGAACGACCATGAACATCAGCTTCGAGATTCCGAAGGACATCGAGCAGGAGATTGGCAGCAACGGAGCGGACCTCAACCGCGAGGCGAAAGAGGTTTACCTCATGGAGCAATACCGCCAGGCGAAGATTACCCACCGCCAGCTTCAGGAAGCTCTAGGCTTAAGCTTCCACGAGACCGAGAACCTCCTGGAGCAGCGAGGCATGGGTCAGGACTTAGACATCGAGGAATTCGGGGCGGGACGGGACCTCCTGAGGAAGGCCAGGACAAAATGATCAATGAGACGACACAGGGCTAAGAAACCGCCGGAAAGCGTAGTGTGGGGCATTGAATCGCATCCGAAATACAAACGCCTTTAACCACAGAGCGACCCCATCCTTCGGATGGGAGTTACCCCCGTGAGATCACGGAGAGAATTCCAGGTAGGTCCGTCAGAGGCAATCCATTCAGATCCAAGAGCACTTGATCCCCTGGGTCAACTGGCCGACGTC
>JBAUOX010001124.1:0-2499 GCA_049579985.1 Isosphaeraceae bacterium
GGCAAAGTCCTTGGTTCCGAGACGACGTCCGGACGATCGGCAGGCTGGGGCAAAGTCCTTGGTTCCGAGACGAGGTCCGGACGATTGCCCTCGTAGCCGAGCCTTGCGATCTTGCGTGGCTCGGAGGAGATGTTGGTGTCGGTGTCGGCTGCCTTGGCGACGAATTCCAGCGGAACCCTGAACGTCGCGGTGGACGCGGTCGTACGGGACAGACCGATGATCTCGAAGACGACAATCGTGGTCTTCTCTGGAGCATCCGCGAGGCCGATGCTCGCGACCAAGGACGATGGCGCGGCACCTTTATCGGTCGGCACGGGTTGGAGCGGTCGTGAAAGCCAGCGCTCTGGCGGGGCACCGGGGTAGGAAATAGTGGCGCTTGCAGTGAGCCCCGAGGTGTCCACGGTGTTCCCAGCAGCATCGAGCGGGAAGACCCGCACTCCGGTCGGGTAGAAAAATACCTCGAACCTGTGCTCCTCCGTGGCGACAAGGATCCCGCCGCGCCTGGAATGGGAAACCTTCGTTTCCTCCTCGGCGCCGGCGAGCCTTGTCCGGTCCAGACCGAGCAGGCCTGTCAGAAGACCTCCCACGACCACAATGATTTTCAGTACTCGACGCATGATAATCCCTCCCATCTTCAGGGGCAGACAAAAACGACACTTCCGGTACGGGGTTCACGCCAACCCAACGATTCGTGATTGATCGGAGATCGGATCAAAGCAGCCTTCTGCGACACGGCTAGGGTCTCGGCAATCGAATTGAACGGCATGGGACTCGACTCATCCCCCGGGGCAGCAGGGCCACCACGCGGGAGCGGTTTGTACTTGCCTGAAGCCCTCCGGACGAACTGGTGATTCTCGGGAGAAACAGCCTTGCAAGGTCTGAAAGGACGTCGAGCAAGGCGACTGCTCAGATACCTGAACCGACAGCGATAACGAGCAAGGATGTGCGTCCCGGCAGCAGCCAATCCTGAAACGTTGGGAACGTGGATCAAAGACATGTTTCATAAAAAGCAAAGCTCGTGCCACAGTGGTATTTCCTGTCCCAAACCAATACCCTGGAATAACTTACATCTCTAATGTAGTTGATCAGCGAGGCCGCGATGGCAGCGAGTTCGTGCATTATGCGGCGCGCGCCGTGCAGAAATGCACGACGCGAGAGACGGCAGGCGTGAGAGGCGACTAATCTATCCGCATCGCCCCCGTCTTATGGCGAGCCCCCGTATGAACAGGAAACCAGAAGCGAGCTTTCGCAAAGCCATGTCAAAGACCAAGACGCTTCCGCTTGCGGTAGAGTGTGCTCGGGTTGATCTTCAAGACAAAAGCGGCTTCCTCAAGGCTGGAGGTGTTTCGCAGAACCCGTCTCACGTGCTCGTCCTCCAGCGACTCCAGGCTGACCCTCCTGCCTACTTCGATGGGTTCATCAGCACGAGCCAGAGCTCGTCCGATCCGATCCGGAAGGTCCGCAAGCTTCACTTCAGGCCCCGCACCCAGGATCGCGACGCGTTCGATCGCATTGCGGAGCTCGCAAAGATTCCCAGGCCAGGTATGTTGGGCCAGGGCTTCGCGTGCCTCCGGCGCGAAGCCCGTGAAACGGTTTCCTGTCTGGAGAGCGAAGAACGCCAGAAAGTGGTCGGCCAGGGCGCAGAGGTCGCGGCGATGCCGGAGCGGTGGGAGTGTCAGCTCGATCACGCTCAGCCGGTAAAGAAGCTCCTGGCGGAACGCTCCCGAGGCAACTGCCGCTTCCAGATCGTGGCTGGTCGCGGCCATGATTCGAACGTCGGCCGAGCGGTTCACTGCTTCGCCAACTCTCTCATAGTTTTGATCCTGGAGGAACCGCAGCAGCTTGAGCTGGAGTACCCGGGGTATGGCGCCGACCTCGTCGAGGAACAACGTCCCGCCCTCGGCGGCAGCGATCTTGCCGGCACTGTCGCAGAGGGCAGCGGGGAAAGCCCCCCGGACATGGCCGAACAGTTCGCTTTCCAGCAGCTCAGGGCTCAGATCTGGACAGCTCACGGTGACCAACGGCCCATCGGACCGTTTGCTCCACGTGTGAATGGCGCGAGCGAGGGTACGCTTGCCGGTTCCTTTCTCGCCTCGGATCAGGAGGGACGCGTCGACAGGAGCCGCGAGACGGGCCTGGGCCATTGTCCGCCGGACTTGCGGGTCGGGGCTTTCCATCTCACTCTCGGGATGTTCGTCTCCCATGCGGCCCTCGAGGTCAATCACCCGATCGTCTGGCCCGCCGTGGCGGATCAGACGCTCGATGACGGCAGGAACCTGATCGGGAGCGACAGTCCCGGGCGCATCACCGAACGACCCACGCCCGAGCGCCCCGACCGCCGACGCGATGTTTGGGTTCGCGGTCATGGCGGCCCCTGCGAGTCGCGGCTGGGCCTGTCGCAGTGTCTCGAGCAGATCGAACGCCGACTCGTCACCGAGATGTATGCCGACGAAGACAAGGTCAAAGGGCTGGCCACCGACCAGCCTGCCGTTCTCCGTG
>JBAUOX010001125.1:0-13906 GCA_049579985.1 Isosphaeraceae bacterium
CCGTCGCCATTGGCATCGGCCCGGAAGAAGAAACCGCCGGCGAGTAAGTTTCCGGCATCGACGGCCTCTTTCTGGGAGATACGGTTGTCGTTGTTGGTGTCGGCAAGCTTGAAGAGAAGCTTACCGACGTCCTGCAATTCCTCGATACTGTCGATGGGCCCCGGCAAATCCTTGTCTTCAGCCCGGGCACCGCAAGCGAGCAGCATACTCAGCAGTCCGGCCCCGACGGCAATCTTGGAAATCTCTTTGCCACGCATGAAATGGTCCTCCTGGTGCTGTTTCGGAATCTCGACCAGTCGCCTGATCGACCGAATCGGACCGTTCGGGTGGTTTGACACGAACTGATCGGTCCGAAAAACGGTTCGCGTTTCCCGTCGCCAGATTCGCTTGCAATCCCAGTACCAACCCCCGCGCGAACCGGGCGAATATTGCTTGAATTGGGATATTGAGGCGGACGCATCCTGTTACGGCGAAATGAAGAAAATCGAATCAGCAAGTGTCGTGATCCCGGGTGTTTGGACCTGTGCGGTCGTGCAAGCCACGCGCTCTCGGCAAAATGGCACACGAAACAGGAAGCCAAGGTTCCAGCCCGTGGGAACCAGGCTTCCCGTATCCGCGAATGAGCCCGCGCACCAGCATCCATGAGAGGCATCGACCGTGATAGGACAGACTGGACCACAGGAGATACGGTCTGGATGTGGTTGAGACTCTCGGACCGCCGCACCGCGGGCCCGGTGGCTGTCTGATGGCGGTGATGCCGCTGATTCTCGGTGGCACGTCGGACGTTCGATGCCTTCAGCCCGCCAAGGACTCACTTGGTGCGGCCGTGTCTTGCCTTGAGATTGAAGGCGATCGGACAATGCTGACCAGAAGAAAGCATCCCAGAAGAAACGTCGGCAGCCCAATCCATTCTTGCATCCCCATGGAATCAATATTGGTCGTCGAGAGGATGACGTCGAAAATCGAAAGCCATCCGAAGTAGCAACCCAGTGCGACCCAGAGCGGGATCGTTTCTCTGATCGCTCCCCGAGCGCTCATCATCCAGTGCGAGGCAAGCACGAAGAGCACCATGTGATACTGGGCAAAACCCACCTGGTAAAACATGAGCGTGACCAGAACCGTCAGCACGGCGGCAGGAGCGGGCTCGATCATCCGCTTCCGAACCAACAGCCATGCCCACAGCAAAGCTATCAGCATGAATGCCGGAGCCGCCTGATCGGGGTCTTCATGGAAATCGAGCCATCGCAGCGGTGAGTAGCGCCCCTTGAGAAACCGGTAAATCGATAGATGATGCGACGATCGTTCCGCTGCGAAGATCAGCGGGCGGAAGGTCGAAGGCCCCCAGAGGAGCACGCTTGCACCCAGCCCCAAAGCGATCGTGACTGCCGCGGCGCTCAGCAAGCGGTAGCGAGGCCGCTTGCGGTCGAGGATCAGAAAAGGCAGCAGTACAATCGGCATGAACTTGAGCAACACGCCCAGACCCAGGCAGACACCGGAGATCACGTCGCGCTGACGGACGCGCGCCTCGACCGCGGCCGCGCAGAGCAGGCCGACGAGCACGTCGAAATGGCCGAAGTCGGCGAGCTCGACCCAGCAGTACGGCATCCAGAACCAGACGAGAAGCAGCGGCCACACGAGGCCCGCCTGTGGCCAGTCCTTGCCGCGATCCTTGATCAGCCAGACGGCAAAGACGAGATAGGCGCCGGCGAAGAGGAGCTTGGGCAAAAGCGGATTGACAAACGCCGGGATTGCGAAAACGTTGAAGAGAGGGCCGTAGGCGTTCATCGGATACTTGCCGAAAACGCCGTACGCGAAGAACCAGGGATCGTGTCCCAGCCAGACCTCTCGCCACATCTGGAGGAAGAAGTAATAGTCCTGAATGCCTCCCCTCTGGACGGTCAGGGCGAGGAAGGCGAACGACAGCAGAATGAGCACCGGGTTCGCCCATCGCTCCAGGCGCCGCCGCGGCGACGACCCCTGCCCGGTCCTTGCCGGGTCATGCAGGCGGATCCATAAGACGATCGCAAGGTGAAGCAGCCCGGCGAGCAGCACGGCTCCGGAGAAGTGACGCCAGTGCTCGAGTACTGTTGTCGCAAGGGGTGCCGCACTCCTCGTGTCCTGGACCAGGCGGTTCAAGACC
This sequence comes from Isosphaeraceae bacterium, assembly GCA_049579985.1. Classification (GTDB taxonomy): domain Bacteria; phylum Planctomycetota; class Planctomycetia; order Isosphaerales; family Isosphaeraceae; genus Aquisphaera. Next base: position 2,141 of record JBAUOX010001125.1, read on the forward strand.
GCGGAGCTGCGCCCTTGATTCGCGCTGGCGATGATCGGTGACGCCACCCGGCGCGCGAACGAAAACCATCCCGCAAGAATCGCCCCGTACAGAGCGATCAGGATGAGAGCTCGGCTGCGATCGGAAACAATCATGACAGATGTCGGTACTACACCTTGCTGCGGCAGAGTTGCTCAACGTGTCAAAGACCTGTACTTGATCCGGTGCGGTTGATCGGCGTCGGTCCCCAGCCGCTCGTGACGCTGGAGTTCGTAGGCCTGATAGTTGCCGTCACACCAGACCACGCGGCTGTCGCCCTCGAAGGCAAGGATATGAGTGGCGACCCGGTCGAGGAACCAGCGGTCGTGGCTGATGACCACGGCGCACCCGCCGAAATCGACGATCGCCTCCTCCAGCGCGCGCAGCATGTCCACGTCCAGGTCGTTGGTCGGCTCGTCGAGCAGGAGCAGATTGCCTCCGCTCTTGAGCAGCTTGGCCAGGTGGACGCGGTTGCGCTCACCGCCGGACAGGTTGCCGACCTTCTTCTCCTGGTCGGGGCCCTTGAAGTTGAAGGTGGCCACGTAAGCCCGTGCCGGTACCTTGCGTTTGCCCAGGACGATCGGGTCGATTCCGCCGGTGATTTCCTGGAAGACCGTATTCTCGGGCTTGAGGGCGTCGCGGTTCTGATCGACGTAGGAGATCACCACCGAGTCGCCCACCCGAAGGATGCCGCGATCGGGCGTCTCCTGACCGACGATCATGCGGAAGAGTGTGGTCTTGCCTACGCCGTTGGCGCCGATGACGCCGATGATGCCGCCGGGAGGCAAGCGGAAGTTCATTTCTTCAAACAAGAGCCGCTCACCGTAGCCCTTGGCCAGACGCTCGGCCTCGACGACCAGCGAGCCCAGGTGCGGTCCGGGCGGGATCTGCAGCACGATCGCCTCGTCCCGCTTGTCGGCTTCCTGGACGGCAAGCTGCTCGTACCGCTGCAGCCTGGCACGGTTCTTGGCGACCCGCGCCCGCGGCGACATCCGCACCCACTCGAGCTCGCGAGCCAGTTGCTTGCGGCGGGCGCTCTCCTGCTTCTCCTCAAGCGCGAGCCGGCCCTGTTTTTGCTCCAACCACGACGAGTAATTCCCTTCCCACGGAATCCCCTGGCCCCGGTCCAGCTCGAGAATCCACTTGACCACATTATCCAGGAAGTAGCGGTCGTGGGTCACGAGGATGACCGTACCCGAGTACTCCGCCAGATGCCGCTCCAGCCAGGCCACGCTCTCGGCGTCAAGGTGGTTGGTGGGCTCGTCGAGCAAGAGGATGTCGGGACGCTCGAGCAGCACTCTGCAGAGCGCCACCCGCCGGCGCTCGCCGCCGGAGAGGGTGCTGACGTCGGCCTCGCCTGGGGGCAGCCGCATGGCGTCCATGGCGATCTCGATCCGGCGGTCGAGGTCCCAGCCCCCTGCGGCCTCGATGGCATCCTGCACGTTGGCCTGTTCCTCGAGCAGTTCGTCCATCTCGTCGGCATCCGGCCCCTCGCCCAGCCGCGCGTTGATCTCATCAAACCGGTTGAGGTGGTTCCGCACCGCGGCCACGGCCTGTTCGACGTTGCCGCGAACGTCCCGGCCTGGGTCGAGCGTCGGCTCCTGGGGCACATAGCCGATCGAGGTCCCCGGCGCCGGTCGCGCTGTGCCGATGAAGTCTTGGTCGAGCCCCGCCATGATCCGCAGGAGCGTGCTCTTGCCCGATCCGTTCCCCCCGATGACGCCGATCTTGGCGCCCGGGTAGAACGACAGCCAGATGTTCTTGAGCACTTCCTTTTTCGCGAAGGCTTTCGACAGCTTTTCGATCGTGAAGATATATTGTGGCGGCATGGCGCAAAGGTATCCTGGCGGTGTCGATCGTCTCAGGCAATCACGGTGGGTGTTCTCTTCGGTGCCGGTCTCCCGTACTCGCCGGCCGTGTGACCGCGGGGCTCCCCGTCCCGTCCCGGCTCGGTGCATGGATCAAGCCCGCACGCTTCAAGAGCGGTCAGAGAAAGTAGAATCAATCCCTCACGCCCTGAAAAGGCCGGTTCCGCGCCCCCTTCCGGTTGCCTTGAAGTCCCGTGCCCAGTCTGGTAGTTTAACTCATGACCAAACGCGACGTTCGGGAATCCATTCCCCGAATGTCCTCAACCCATGCCGGGGTAGCTCAGTTGGTCAGAGCGGCGGTCTCATAATCCGCAGGTCTGGGGTTCGAGTCCCCACCCCGGTACTTCCGAGGCCCTCAAAGAATCGATCCCGAGTGCTCCTCTCCTTGGCGCCGAACAGGTAGTGGGGCGCCCCCACGATCCGGGGCTGGATCGGGATATACCCCACCCGCTTTTCCCGGCGCTCTGAGCGAAAGACGCGGAGCTTCTTATCTCCGGATGACCACGCAGAAACTCTCGAAGCGTGATCGAGTCCACTGAGGTCTTCATCACGTTCTGAGACCTTTCGCCTGAGTCGTAGACATAGATCAGACGAAGGCTCGACGCCAAGCTCAGAACGTTGATCTCGCCATCAAGACCAAGGTCGTCTATTACGCTCCTTGGCTTGCATCGCCCGATCGTGTCGAAGACATCGGGCTCAACTCCGAACGCAACCGCCGTGTCGATGCTGATGCCGGTTTCCGCACAGGCTGCGAGTCGATGTTGACCGTCTTTCAGATGGCCATTGCGATCGAAGATGATCGTCTCACCGTTGACTTTCCAATGCCCATCCAAGAGGACTTTGCACAGGCGTTGCTTGTGCCTGGGAATCAGGGGCTGGTTAAGCGGCATGTGATTCTCAAGGAGGTACTTCGCCTGATCGGCCGCGATCGTCATTCGCTTCAAGCGAAATTGATCCCACCGTCCGAGGGGACCGATGGTTACCGAGGTCTTGGTTCCTGATGCCATTCTCGTCTCCGTTGGAGGTTTCGTGGTCGAACCATTCGGCCCATATCCCAAGCGTATATTGTACGTATGGCATATCAACATTATTGTGATACTATAGTTGCGGATTATGCACCTGGAGCGTATAATGTCTTTGTACGTGCGGAGTACGTCTCCGCGTGGTATCCTTTCATGACCGCGTTTTGCGGAGTCGAAACGATGCCCGGGGTATCCGCAGTGGCCCGCAAGAAAGCCAAGAAGACCGTGAAATCCGTGGCGTTCCGCGTCACTGAGGATTTCAACGCTTGGTTGCAAGCCTATGCCAAGTTCAAGCGAATGACGGTGTCCAGCTTGATGGATCAAGCTTTAGCCCGCATGGCTGCGGAAGACGGGTTCAAGAAACCGCCGGGGAGGGTGTGACCATGGTGCGGAAGGCTTCCGAGGAAGGGGGTGGGAAGTGAGATCCGAAGACTTGCAAGAGGTCATCCGTGCCGCGCCGTTCCGGCCATTCGCGATCGTCTTCGCGGACGGCAAACAGATCGTCGTTCCTCATCCGGAATGGATCCTCTTTCAGGGCGGTCGCACGGCCGTCGTGATGGAACCCGACCAACGCCTTCACATCATCGACATCATGCTCGTGCAGAGGCTCGAGCTTGAACCGCCAGTGCCGACGGGGTCGATCGCTCCGAACCCGGACGGGGGGGAGTGAACCCGATGACTCTCATTCCCCGCCGTCTGGCCAGCGGGGCCTCCCGATGACGACCAGGGCGACCAGCTCGGCGACGATCCGGGCGGCGGGGGGCATTGAGAAGATCCTCTTCCGCCATTCCCATTCGTCGACCTCCTCGTCGATGTCGTCGCCGGGCCGTCTCTCCAGGACCACCGCTGCCGCGGAACTGGGTCAGCACCTCTCCGCGACCTGATCATCCGAGACCTGGCCGGGAACGACCGTTGATGTTCACGAAAAAGACCGAACCGAAAAAGTGAAACTGCCTCACCGCATCGGTTGTGATAATAGCCTAACCTTGTAGAAGTGAGATTCCGCCTCGAGAGCATCGATGACTGACGAGGAGAGCTAGTTCCATGTCTCGTTTTCGCACCTTGATTTCCCGTTTCCTGACCAGCGATGACGGACCCACCGCCGTCGAATACGCAGTCATGCTTGCCCTGATCCTGGTCGCCTGCATCGGGATCGTCTCGACACTCGGCACGAACGTCAGCGGCACCTTCGGCACCGTGAGCAACACCCTGGGTAGCTGAGCAAGCGATGTTGATCGCAACAACAAAGGAGGCATGAACGGCCCAATGGCTCGTTAATCATGCAACGCGATGGAAGGGCTCTGGAGGCGATATTGCAAACCTTCAGAGAGCCCCAGATGCGCCCCGAACCGGTTCAGCTTCGTGAATCCCGAGGGGCGCACTTCCCCGATGTGCCCTGCGTTCCTCGATAACTGACCAGGGCCTGGTACACAAGGTCGTCACGCCGCGGATTGCCGCGACCGGTGACGAGATCACCGGAACAATCACTTTTATCAGGATGCGGCACGGCGGCCTCGTGTTCCAATCCCTTGATGCTTGAGGGCAGGCCGTTTCTCGGGGCGACGAAGTCTTCGAAAAAACACTGGAAGCAACTTTCTTTCGTTCCTTTCTGAGAGTAAGCTATTATTTATCCCAGACGATTTCTCAGAACGACCCCGCGTGCGGAAGACGCCGAAGTACGCATCATTGCTGAAGCGGCGAGAGTCCCAAAGGTCAATGCGCGACCGGCGTCGTGGGGGCGAGCATGAGTAGCGACGTTCGGGCTCTGCCGCGCCTGAGGTCAGGGCGATCCGAGAGGGTCGTCAGATGCTGCTGTGAGCCTTGTCCCGCAGCCAGCCAATCCTTCCGTGACCAGACAACCATTAGAGCCGGCTTGTCGCAGGAATCCCGACTATTCCACCGCGCCCTCGTGCTTGGGTGGACCGGGCCTTGTTGGGACATGCCGATTTTCGCGTTGAATAGGCCGTCTTGAAGCCACACCACCGTTGCACCATCCAGGGAATACTCCGATGAGCTCGAGAACAACGCGCAGATCTCGCCGTTGCCGCTCCTCGACACTGCGTTGCTTGAAGCCGAGGATAGATGATCTCGAACCGCGCGCGCTGCTCAGCACAGCGTCGCTGTCGGCCCACCCGACGTTCCAGGTGAGGTCCCTTGCCGGCGGCGGGGGGCCCTCCGCACCGTATACTCCTGCGCAAATCCAGCAAGCATATGGATTCAACAGCATTACTTTCAATGGCGTCGCGGGCACGGGCAGCGGCGAGACGATCGCCATCGTCGATGCCTATGACGACCCGAACATCCAGGCCGATCTGAACACATTCGACACCCAGTTCGGGCTGCCCCCCACGACGGTCACGCGGGTCAGCGAGTCCGGCACGACGAGTTATCCGGCCAGCGATCCGACGGGCGGTTGGGAGCTCGAGGAGTCGCTCGACGTGGAGTGGGCGCACGCCATGGCGCCCGGGGCGAACATCTTGCTGGTCGAGGCCAGCTCCACCTATGATAGCGACCTGCTCGCCGCCGTCAGTTACGCGGCGTCCCATGCGAATGTCGTGTCGATGAGCTGGGGCGGCGGCGAGTTCTCGGGCGAGACGGCGGGGTACGACAGCTACTTTGACCATGCCGGCGTGGCGTTCGTGGCGTCCTCGGGCGACTCCGGCGCGCCCGCCGAGTGGCCGGCGGCTTCGCCGAACGTTCTGTCCGTCGGTGGGACGGCCTTGACCCTCGGCCCGGGCAATGCCTGGTCGAGCGAGGTCGGCTGGAGTGGCAGCGGCGGCGGCCCCAGCGCCGACGAATTGCAACCGTCATACCAGAAGGGTGTGGTGACGCAGACATCGACGGCGCGAGCCACCCCGGACGTCGCCTATGACGCATCGCCGTCAACCGGCGTCTACGTCTATGACTCCGTCCCATACGAGGGCGGGAGCGGCTGGTGGGAGGTTGGCGGCACCAGCGCCGGGGCACCGCAGTGGTCGGCGCTGCTGGCGATCGCCGACCAAGGCCGCGCCCTGAACGGCCAAAAGGCGCTCGACAGCACGAATCCGCAGGAAGTGATGAACATCCTGTACAAAAACCCGGCCGACTTCCACGACATCACCAGCGGCACGAGCACCGGCACCCCGAACTATTCGGCCGGGCCCGGCTACGATTATGTCACCGGAATGGGCTCGCCGATAGCCAACCTGATTGTCGGCTCGCTTGATGGCACCTCCACGGGCTCGTACGACAAACTGGTCCTGACCGCGACGCCGACCGCCGAGACGGCGGGGACGTCGTTCAGCCTCACGGTCACCGCCCAGAACTCGAGCGGGAAGACGGACACCGGGTACGCCGGCACGATCCAGTTCACCAGCAGCGATGCCCAAGCCGTCCTGCCGGCGTACACCTTCACAGCGGCCGACGCTGGAAAGCACACGTTCACGTTCACGCTCGAGACCGCCGGCAGCCAGTCGGTCACCGCGACGGATACGACGACCTCCGCCATCACCGGCACGCTCTCGGGGATCAGCGTCAGCCCGGCCTCCGCCAGCCAGCTCGTCCTGTCCGGCCTTCCATCAAGCACGACCGTGGGCGTGGCGCAGAGCGTCACGGTCACCGCGAAGGATCCCTTCGGCAATGTGGCGACCGGTTACGCCGGCACCGTCCAGCTCACCAGCAGCGACACAAAGGCCAGCCTGCCGGCGAGCTATACCTTCACGACCGCCAATCAGGGGGTGCATGCCTTCACGCTCACGTTCGAGACCGCCGGCACGCAGTCGGTGACGGTGACAGACACCGTCTCGGCGAAGATTACCGGCACTCAGTCGGGAATCACGGTCGCACCGGCTGCCCCGACCAACCTGGTAGCGAGTGCGGTGTCCTCGACCCAAATTAAACTCACCTGGACCGGCTCGAACGGTGCCACCGGTTACCTGATCCAGCAAAGCCTCAACGGCAGCACCGGCTGGACTCAGGTCGGGAGCACCTCGTCGGGCAGCACCACCACCTTCCAGCAGACGGGCCTGTCCGCCGGGACGATCTACTACTACCGTGTCCTCGCGACAGCGACAGGTGCAGCAGGAACCATTGACTCGGCTTACAGCAACGTGGCCAGCGCGACGACGAGCGGCACTGCGGCGACTCCCGATGGCCTCTGGGGCAACTCCTACGTCCCATCGGAGAACTACTATAGTTACGGGTCGTACGAGCTGGGTGTCAAGTTCACCGCCAGCGTGGCGGGCGAGGTGACGGGGGTCCGGTTCTACAAGCAGACGTGGATGGATGGATATCTCCACGTCGGCCATCTTTGGTCCTCGTCCGGGACAGTGCTGGCCACGGCCACGTTCACGAATGAGTCGGCCTACGGTTGGCAGCAGGTCAACTTTTCCAGCCCGGTGGCGATCCAGGCCAACACGGTTTACATCGCCTCGTTCTCCACGGGCGGGGGCTATTTCGGCATCACCAGCCCCTTCTTCACGTCCGGCGGGGTCTTCAGCGGGCCGCTGCAAGCCCTGTCCAACAGCGTCGCCGGAGGTGACGGGGTCTATAATCGCGCCGGCTACTTCCCCGATGTGGACGGCAACGGGATGAACTTCTGGGCCGATGTCGCTTTCACGCCGTCATCCTCCAGTAGCAATACAGCGAAGGCCCCTTCCCCGGCCTCGCACTCGCTCGCGCTGGGTGGGTTCGGTTCCAGCGCCTCGACCAGCGATCAACCCAGTCATTTCTTCATCTCGGCGCCGCCGACCACACCGGCGGGGCCGGCGCGCTACGCCGCCCTATCGCGCGGGACAACGCCCACCGTCCTGGGCTCATTGTCGTATCGCCGTACTATCCCGCAGGCCGCGACGCTCGCGTCCTGGCTCAAGAAGCCGTTCTTGGCATCGGGCTCAATCTAAGGATCGCTAGCAAGTCGACAACAATTGGGAGGGCGAGGCTCTGTCACGCGACAGGCTCCCACCGGGCCGCATTCCCCCCAGGCCAGGCCCGAGCTTCGCCCTCGTTCAGACAACATGAATGTAAACCGCTTGAACGCCATTGTTGTTAAGATGAAGTTTGTGGAACTTCGCAGATTGTGTCGTCCCGTGCGTGCCAGGTCGGGCCGGGAGCGCGATCGATCTACCTGGAGTGACGACTCCCGATCGGTGGTCGTTTCCCTCGATCTGCGAGATTAGAGGGACAGCATCATGGCAAACATCAAGTCCTTGAGTTTTCTGCTCCTTCATGGTCTGCTCGGGCAGCTCGGCGCCACAGGTCATCCACGATCGCCGATGCCCGCGGAGTTTCAGGCGGCCGTGCGAGGATCCAACCATGAGGCCCGCCGGCGCGAGATGGTTGAGGGGCAGCTTCGGGAACGGGGAATTCGCAGCGAGGCCGTCCTGAGCGCGATGGGCAAGGTGCCCAGGCATCGGTTCGTGCCCTCGCATCTGAGTGATCTGGCGTATCGAGATGATCCTCTGCCGATTGGTCAGGGACAGACGATCTCGCAGCCGTATATCGTGGCACTGATGACCGAGCTCATCGAGCCCAGGAAGCAGATGCGGGTGCTGGAGATCGGCACGGGCTCCGGCTATCAGGCGGCCGTACTGGCGGAATGCGTCGGTGAGGTGGATACGATCGAGGTGGTTCCCGAGCTGGGCCGAGCCGCCGCGAGCCTGCTTCGGGAGCTGGGTTATCGCTCGGTGCACACGCGAATCGGCGACGGCTACGAGGGCTGGCCCGAGCGCGCTCCGTTCGATGCGATCGTGCTTACCGCCGCGCCGCCGGCGCGTATCCCCGGGCCCTTGCTGGATCAGCTCAAGGTTGGTGGCCGCCTCGTGGCGCCGGTGGGACGCGCGGACCAGGATCTTGTGCGGATCACGCGGACCGAGAAAGGCTTCAACCGCAAGGTCATCGCGCCGGTGCGGTTCGTGCCGATGACGGGCCAAGCCCAGCGGGAACGGTGAAATCCCTCAGAGGAATCATGCAATGTTCGATCTTGCCGCGATCCAGCAAAGCTTGCGAGAATCCGGCCTTGATGGCTGGCTGCTCTACGACTTCCGGGCCGGCAACGTCCTGGCCCGGCGGGTGCTGGACATGGAAACGAAGCCGGCCGGCTCGCGGCGGTTCCTCTACATGATTCCCGCGACGGGCGAGCCAACCAAGCTGGTTCACCGGATCGAGACCGCGGCACTCGACCACCTGCCCGGCGGCAAGATCGTCTATCTGACCTGGCAAGAGCTGGAAGCGGGCATTGCCAGGCTCGTGGCCGCGAAGCGCCGGGTTGCGATGGAATACGCACCCCGGGTGTCAAATCCCTACGTCTCGAAAGTGGACGCAGGCACCCTCGAGGTTGTTCGCGGTTGCGGCATCGACCCGGCCTCGTCCGGAGACCTGATCCAGCAATTCGAGGCGACCTGGGACGACGACCAGTGGCAGATGCACCGCGCGGCCGAGAAATGCACGACGTCGGCCTACGACCTCGCCTGGGGCCTGATCGCCGAGCGAATCCGCTCCGGCGGCACGATCCGCGAGACCGAGGTCCAGGCGGCGATCATGGATCACTTCCAGCGCCACGGAATGACGACCTACAGCCCGCCGATCATCGGGGTCGGCCCGCACAGCGGCGACCCGCACTACGAGCCGGTTGCCGGCAAGGACGGGGTGATCGGGGCGGGCGAATTCGTGCTGATCGACCTCTGGTGCAAGCTCGACAAGCCCCGCGCGGTTTACAGCGACCTGACCCGGGTCGGGTTCACGGGCAAGACCGTCCCCGAGAGGTACGATCGCATCTTCAGCATTGTCGCCCGAGCCCGCGACGCCGCAGTCGCGTGCGTCCGTGCCGCCTACGCCGCCGGCAGGCCCCTGCAAGGCTGGGAAGTGGACGACGCCTGCCGCAAGGTGATCGCCGACGCCGGCTGCGGTGAATACTTCGTTCACCGCACCGGCCACAACATCGGCCAGGAAGTCCACGGCAGCGGGGCCAACATGGACAACCTCGAGACGCACGAGCAGCGGCTGGTTCTCCGCCGCACCTGTTTCTCGGTCGAGCCCGGAATCTACCAGGCCGAGTTCGGCGTGCGCAGCGAGATCAACGTGTTCGTTGACGCGGCGGGCGAGGTGCATGTCACGGGAGGATTGCAGGAAAAAGTGGTGCCGATCCTGGCAGTCGGTTGATCTTCCAGTTCTCTCACTTGTCCCCTGGAGCTGGCGGCCACGGCTCCGACGGATTCAACACTGATCGAGTCCGAGGGCGGAAATGGTTTGCCAACGGGTTCAAGGGGTCCGCATAATGCTTGTAGAGTCAGAGTCTACTGAACACAAAGGCAGATCGGGCTTCGCAATGAGTATCATCCTTGGTCACGGGGTTTACAGCCTCCCCGAGGCCGCGAGGCTAACCCGTCTCCGGTCTTCGAGGGTTCGAGAGTGGTTCACCGGGAGGTCCACGACGCAGGGGCTAAAGCCTGTCTTCAAGAGCGACTACGATTCCGTCGGTGGTGATAGGGCGATTAGTTTCTTGGACCTCATCGAGCTTTTCATTGCCGGCCAGTTGCGTGAACACGGTGTCTCTCTTCAGTCATTGAGAAAAGTCCGAGAGCAACTTCAGAAAGACCTAGGAACCGGACACCCTTTTTGCAGGCGCGAAGTTCTGAGCGACGGCAAGAAGGTCTTCACCCTTGGCCTTGATCCTGAAGGCAAGAGAGAGATGATCGAGGTTTTTTCCAAACAGCGAGTTTTCGTTGAGATCCTCTTACCCTTCTTGAGAAGGATCGATTATGATGCCGCCACAAAACTCGCCAGCAAATGGAGCATAGCTGACAAGATCGTCGTCGATCCGACGATATGTCTGGGCAAACCAATAGTCGAAGAAGTATGCATAAGAACGACAATACTCGCAAGTGCATTCGGCGCAAATCACGAGGACTTGGAGCTTGTGGCAGAATGGTTCGGTGTTCTTCCTCTCCACGTACAAGCGGCCGTTGATTTTGAGAGAAGCCTCGTAGCATGAGGTTCTTTTTCGACAGGAACATGTCGAAATATCTCGCGGAAGCGATCGATAAACTAGATCGCGAGAATGAAATAAAGCATCATGATGATGATCCGCGTTTTAACATCAGAACCCCCGACATTGAGTGGATCACTACTCTCTCCAAAGACGACCCACCCTGGATCATCCTGAGCGGAGATGGATCGATCCTCACAAACAACGCGGAACTTGCGGCACTCAAGGAGGCGAAATTGACGTTTTTCTGCATGTCAAAGCGCTGGTCACACATGGATATATTTGAATACTCATGGCGATTAATAAAGGTCTGGCCAATCATAGTGGAGAACTCGAAACGCTCGTTACTGCGACCCCAGATCTTCGAGGTTACGGGCGGCAAGTCGAATAAAGTTGATCTCATCAGAATCTGAAGCCGCCGGACTGGAATCATGGATGCCGCAGACTTCGTTGACAAATGGCGGAAGTCTCGACGCTCGGGGCGATCCGCCTCGCAAGAGCACTTCCTGGATCTTTGCGAAGTCCTGAAGCATCCCAAGCCTGGGGCGGTCGATCCCAAGGGGTTACGGATTTTGTCCACCCGACTTGGCGGCGTCGATGCTGCCCGGCCCGGGCTGCCCCAGGCGATCCGCGCGGGCATCGTGGCGAAGTCAAGGCCCGGCAAAATCGAAGTAATCGGGTCGTCAGAAGGCAGGGATCTTCGCTCACTGTCTCTCAGGTTTCCTCTTCCTCGTAGTCGTTCTCGTCATCGCTGCTTTTTTCCCTCCAAAATCCTATGCTTCCATCAGGAAATGGACGCATGTATATGCCGGGAAACATTACATCGACATTGCATGGATAAGTCTTGAGAAAATCCCATCCCTCGCGGGGCTCTGGCCACGGAACACTTTTCCCT
>JBAUOX010001126.1:0-2814 GCA_049579985.1 Isosphaeraceae bacterium
TCCAGCTTCTGACCCCACGTGTGCAACACCATCAGCACTCCGATCCGCGCGCCCAGGTGCTTGGGGTCGGCCGCCACCTCCAGGAGAGTCTCCTTGGCGCTGTCAAAGAGCAGCCGATACAAGAGCTCACGGTTGCCCAATGCCAGCGCGCTGAGCTCGTGGGGCAGGGTGAAGACGACGTGGAAGTAAGGAACGGGTAGAAGGTCGGCCTGGCATTTGGCCAGCCAGGCCGCCCGCTTGCTCCCACCGCACTGAGGACAGCTTCGGTTGCCGCAGGAATGATAGTGGTAGCGTACCTCGCCGCAGTGATCGCACTGGGTGACGTGCCCGCCCAGCGCAGGTGTGCGGCAGAGCGCCAGGTCCTGAAGGGTCTGCCGCACATGGGGGCACTGGGGCCAACGTTTCAAGAACTCGGCTCCATACTGCCGCACCAGTTGCCCCAAGGTCAGTGGCTGGTCGATGGGCCCTGTGGCGGGGGCAGGCGGTCGAGCGGGCTGATCACCTGCCGCACTCCCGCCAAGGTGACGTGCGTGTACAGAGCCGTGGTCCCGATGCGATGATGGCCCAGCAAGGCTTGGATCGTGCGGATGTCGACTCCTGCTTCCAGGAGATGCGTGGCATGGCAGTGGCGAAGCGTGTGGGGAGTGATCCGCGGCAGCCCCGCGGCTCGGCAGGCCCGCTGGCAGGCTTTCTGCACCGTGGTGGCGTTCAGAGGCTGGTGGCGATCCTTGCCCGGAAACATCCATTGCGTCGGCCTCGTTTCACGCCAGTAGGCACGCAGTTCTTCCAGGAGTTGCGGGGAGAGCGGTACCAGCCGTTCCTTCTGACCCTTGCCCAGCACCCGCACCACCATGCGGCTGCTGTCGATCTGAGGGGCGGTCAGGTGCAAGGCTTCGCTGATCCGGAACCCGGTGGCACAGATGGTCCGCAGTACCATCTGGACGGTCCGGTCGCGCACGGTATCGAGGAAGAGGGCCACCTGTTGGGGTGAGCGGACCGCCGGCAGGCGTTTGGGCCGCTTGCCGTAGGGGAGCCGCGTGACCACCGTGTCACTGGGATAGGTTACCCCATAAAAGAAGCGGAGGGCGGCCACGGCCTGGTTGTAGGACGACCATGAGACCTGTTTGTGGTGGAGAAGATGGAGGAGAAAGCGATGGATCTGGTCGTCGCCGAGTTGCTCTGGGGATTGCTTGAAGTAGCGTGCCAGCTCGCGCACATGGTAGACGTAAGCCCCGATGGTCTTGGGCGAGCGGTTGCGTAGCTGAAGGTCTTCGATGAAGCGTTGCCGGAGCGGAGTCATGGTCAGGATTCCCGTGGAAATCGAGGAAGATCGCGTGGTGAGACCGCCGCGACAAACATGCCACAGGAAAGGCTCTGGCGCAAATCGTTAGAACCGGAGTGATCGGCACAACCGGTAGCAAGTGGGAGACAAGGGAGAAGAGCCGCGCCAGTGCGAAGAGAGCAAGCGTGGGTCGGGTCTACCGTGAGGTTTCGTTCAACACGCCGTTCTCCGAACCTTGGCTTTTTATGCCTCGGGTCGGTTCCTGCTTCATCGCGGCTAGTTTCGTTCGAGACTTGCGTCCCGAGCCAGAGCTGGCCGCTCCATTGCCTCTTGGGAGAGGCAACATCACCGTATCTCGCGATCCGATGATTCAGGCTGTCACCGGTGAACTCTCGGCGAAAGTTTCCCCGATGATGACCATACAAAACGATAGAATTGAATGCAAGGCCAGAAAAGTGTCAGCAGCTATTCCCACACGGCGGCGGTCGAAAGTTCAAATCGGTTGCGGACCGCACGGCTTGCGGTTACAAGAGAAATCTGCGCAAGCACGCCGCTCGATCGCGGGGCGACAGACCCTCAGGGGGATGCCGAGGTTCATGGATCCAGATGAGCTGACACACTTGCTCGATGCCGTTGCGGCCGGTGCGCTCTCCACGGCCGACGCCGTACTGCGAATCCGCACCCAGCCGTACGTCGATGCCGGGGGATTTGCCAAGGTCGATCTCCACCGCCGGGTTCGTTGCGGGTTTCCCGAGGTGATCTTCGGCCAGGGCAAGACGGCACAACAGATCGAGGCCATTCTGCGGGCCTTGATCACGCATGGGCAGGGCGGGCTCGTGACGCGAGTCGAGCCGGCGGCCGCGGCCCATCTCCGGTCGGCGTTTCCGGAGGGCCGGCACAACCCGGTCGGCCGCACGTTCCGGATCGAAAGCCCGGAGGCTGCGGGCGCCAAGGTGGGGCGGGTGGTCGTCGTCACGGCGGGAACGAGCGACCTGCCCGTGGCCGAGGAGGCTCGAGTGACGGCCGAGGCCTGGAACTGCGAGGTTGCGGTGGTGGCCGACGTGGGCGTGGCGGGTCTGCACAGGCTCTTGCACCAGTTGCCTCGTCTTGGCCATGCCGACGCACTTGTGGTCGTGGCCGGCATGGAGGGCGCCTTGCCCAGCGTCGTCGGGGGCCTGGTCGATTGCCCGGTCATCGCGGTGCCGACCAGCATCGGCTACGGTGCCAATTTTCACGGCCTGGCCGCGCTTCTGGGCATGCTCAACAGTTGCGCCTCGAACGTGGTCGTCGTGAACATCGACGCCGGCTTCAACGGCGGCCATGTCGCCGGTCTGATCGCCCGCCGCGCCGGGCTCGCCCGACTCCCGCCCACGGCCGCGGCCACTGGCACGGCCCAGCAGCCGGCAACCGCGGCAGCCGGCTCTGAAGAACTGAGCGGAGCAGGAATCCCAGCCGCTGGCTGATTGCTGTCGGCCCGAACCGGCCTCATACCCAGGAGTGCGATTGCACATGGCACTAGAGCGGATTAATTC
>JBAUOX010001127.1:0-1956 GCA_049579985.1 Isosphaeraceae bacterium
CGGTTGCGCACCGTAAAAGGGCCACCCGCCCCCCGTCCTGGCGCACCAACTGGCGACCGCCTACCGAATTTCCGCCAACAGAAGCGCCGAAACTTCGGCGCTCTGCCGCACAAAGTGTCAAGTCGGCCGAGGGGCGGTTCGGGACGATGCCATCATTTTCTTCGATCTCGCTTTTCATGGCCTGGTACGACCATTATGCCGGTGCCATCTTGCGTCCCCACGAATCAACCCACGGCACGTTTTTTGCTATCTTATGAAAATCCGGTTCGTCCGCATCAAACGGGCGGCATCCAGTTTGGCGAGGCGCCGATCTCGATAACCCTGTGCACCCGACGCCCGAGATCAGCGCCGTCGCCTCGGGAGTACTCATCATGTTAGCAGAAGCCCCAATGACCTGCGCACCCGACGCCATGTTAGCAGAAGCCCCAATGACCTGCGCACCCGACGCCCGAGGTCAGAGCCTCGAGACATGGAGAACCCCTCCCATGCTCGAGAACCGGTTTGGGGGAAGTAGCCTGCCGACTGTGGGCGTCGAGCTGGAACTTCAGCTTGTCGATGCCAGCACCCTGGCACTTCGACAAGGGGTTGACGCCATCTTCGCCGAGCTCCCAGACAAACTGAGCAGTTCGGTCAGGCGCGAATTCCATGCGTGCTGCGTGGAGGTCGCCACGGATGTTTGCGCAAGCGTGGATGAGATCCGGCGCGATCTGAAGGAAAAATTGCTCTGGGTCGCGGGCGCCGCTGCGCAGCGGGGGCTGTTACTTGCCTGGGGGGGAACCCATCCGTTCTCTCACTGGAAGGATCAGGAAGTCACCAGTGAGCCGCGTTATCGCGCTCTGGCCGACTCATTCCAGGACACTTTGCGCCGGCAGCTCACCTTTGGTCTTCATGTGCACGTGGGAGTCGAGTCCGGTGATGCGGCCATCAGAACCTGCGATCAGATGCGCGACCACCTGCCGGTACTGCTGGCGTTGTCAGCCAACAGCCCCTTTTGGTGCGGTCGAGACACCGGTCTCCAGTCCCACCGGATTGAGGTTACGGGCAGTCTGCCTGCTGGCGGAATTCCTCCGCGCCTCGGCGACTGGGATTCTTATAGGAAGCTAGTGGACGAGATCACTGCCTGTGAACTCATCGAGTCGCCCAAGGATCTGTGGTGGGATGTGCGGCCCAGCCCGCCGCACGGAACAGTGGAAGTCCGCATTTGCGACATGCCGCTGGGCTTGGAGGCCGTACTCGGTTTGACCGCCCTGATCGAGTGTTTGGTCCATTTCCTCTCACGGGAGAAGGATCACGAGATCGACTCGGATGTCAGCCCGGACGCCACCGGGGCGGATCCAGCCCGCCTCTTGATTCTCCAGCAGAACCGCTGGCTGGCCGCGCGATACGGTTTGGACGCCATGCTGATCGATCGTTTCACCCGTCGCAAGGCGCCAGCCCGGGTGCTTGCACGCGAACTGACAGATCGCCTGATTCATGTCGGCCGGGAACTCGGCTGCGCCGAATATCTGCAAAACCTCAGGGCAAGAACCCGTAGATCCAACGACGCCGTGACCCAGGTCGCAACTTACGCGCGGACGAACAACCTTGAGGATGTTGCCCGGCTAATGACTCGTGCAGACTCCTCCGGCCACCGGCAACCGTCGCTCTCTCCACTGCTCAATCAGAAATCTCTCGTCGATTCACTCGAGGCCAGCTCTTGATGTCTCGTAGGCTGGCCATTTTACCCGTGAAGGGGCGGTCCGTCACTTCTCGACTTTTCGACTGCGGCCGCGCGGGATACACTGAGCATATCATGTAATGTAGGTAAGCACCGATCTGTAAACCTCGAGCGAACATGGCGAGCACGTCGAACGGTCACCAGGATGGCTCTGCCTCGCGCCGGTTCCGGTTCGATGACCTGGCCTCAACCGTCGTCCAGCTCCCGACTCCTGCCTCTGGGTCCGGCGACGTCATGCC
>JBAUOX010001128.1:0-7338 GCA_049579985.1 Isosphaeraceae bacterium
CGTGGAGCCGCCTGCTGACGACCTTCCGAGCGGTGTACGGGGGCGTCCAGCACCACCGGCTCAAGCTCCCTGCCTACCAGGGCGAACTGTTCGACCCGGATCGGTTCCCGTTCCTCGAAGGGCGAACGTCTGGGACGAGGTTGAAGGACACGCCCTGTCAGCCCATCCCGGTCGATAACCGCACCGTCCTGCACCTGCTGGAAGCCCTTCAGGTACTCCAGGTCAGGTTGCCGGGCGGGGGACCAGCCACGCCACGCAAGCTCAGCTTCCGTGCCCTGTCAATTCTCCAGATCGGGCATGTTTATGAGGGGTTGCTCGATCACACGGCGGTGAAGGCGACCGAACCCGTGCTGGGGTTGAACGGACCACGGGACCATGAGCCCGAAGTGCCACTGTCCAAGCTCGAAGCACTGACGGTGAAGGGCGAGGACGGGTTGCTAGCGTTCGTGAAGGAGGAGACGGGACGGTCATCGGTCTCCCCTGTGAAGCGGCTCCTGGCGACGGCACCGGACGACCTGACGCTGAGCCGATTTCGCACCGCCTGTCAGGGGGACGAGAAGCTCTGGGAGCGGATCAAGCCGTTCGCTGGGCTTGTGCGGCTCGACACGTTCGATTATCCGGTTGTCATCTTGCCGAGAAGCGTCTACGTCACGGCGGGGACCGACCGCCGCTCCAGCGGCACCCATTATACGGAAGAAAGCCTGACCAAGCCGATCGTGCAGCACACGCTGGAGCCCTTGGTCTATGAGGGTCCAGCAGAGGGCAAGCCGAAGGATCAATGGCGGCTGAAACTGGCTGCGGAACTCCTCGCCCTCAAGATTTGCGATATGGCGTGCGGTAGCGGGGCATTCTTGGTCCAGGTCTGCATCTACTTGGCCGAACGGCTGCTCGAAGCGTGGGAGGTGGCTGAGAAACGGGTGGAGGGCTCGCCCCGGATCACGCCCTATGGCGAGGTCTCGACGGGACTGCCCGAGGAGCAACTCATCCCCCTGGACCGCCAGGAGCGGCTGACCTATGCCCGCCGTCTCGTGGCTGAGCGATGCATCTATGGCGTGGACAAGAACCCGCTGGCGGTCGAGATGGCGAAGTTGTCGCTTTGGCTGCTGACGCTGGCGAAGGATAAGCCGTTCACATTCCTGGACCATGCCATCCGCTGCGGAGACTCGCTGGTCGGGCTCAGTAGCATCGACCAGTTGCTCCGGTTCTCGATGTCGGAGAACGCCAAAATCCGACCGATGCTGGAACAGCAGCGGCAGCAGATCGAGAAACGGCTCCAGGTGACCATGCTGCTCCGCAAGCAGATCGAGACTCAGCCCTCGAATACGCCGCAGGACATCGAGCGCAAGACCGTGATGCTTGCTAACGTGGAGGATCAGACGAAGCGGCTGCGGTATGCCGCCGACATGCTATTGGCCGTGACCTGGGAGGCGAAGAACGTCGGCGAGTTGGAGTCAGCACTCAACGGGATGCTTGCTGAGGTCGAGTACAAGTTCAAGGATCTGCCCTCTGAGCAGTTGGAAGAGGAGGCGAGCGAGCGGTTGCGAAAGGCCGGAATCGCTGGGCGGTTCCACTGGCCGCTGGAGTTTCCCGAGGCCCTAATCGACAGAGGTGGGTTTGACGCCTTCGTTGGCAATCCTCCGTTCATGGGTGGATCTAAGATTACAGGTGCCCTGGGCACTGATTACCGGAACTTCCTCGTCAACGAGGTTGCCAAAGGCAAAAAGGGCAACTCTGATATATCGGCTTACTTCATGCTAAGAGGATTGAACCTGCTAGCATCACGCTCGTACATGGGTCTTGTTACAACAAATACCATCGCACAGGGTGACACTCGGGAGGTGGGGTTAGACCGTTTGACTGACGTCGGCTGTTCGGTTTTTCGGGCCATATCGAGCCGGAGGTGGCCCAGCGATGCCGTTGTTTTTTATTCCTCGGTTTGGATCTCCAAAGGAATATGGTCCGGGAAGTTCTGTCTGGATGAGGAAACCGTCGAAGGTATTACATCATTTCTGAAGCCCCCCGGTTTGCTCAAGGGTGAGCCGTATCGCCTCTCCTCGAATAAGGGTAAATACTTTACCGGAACAAAAGTATATGGAGAAGGCTTTGTAATTAGCCCTGAGCAGGCACAAAAACTGATCGAGTTGGATGAGAATAATCATGAAGTTCTCTCCCCATACCTGAGTGGCGAGGATCTAAACTCTCGGCCAGACCAGTCTCCAAGCAGATGGGTCATCAACTTCGGAAACTTGACTCTGAGCGAAGCGGCGAAGTACCCAGCCTGCCTTGAGATTGTGGAGAGGCTAGTCAAGCCTTACAGAGAGACAGTCAAGCAGTCAACTTCGAGAGCGAACTGGTGGATCCACGAACGCACTCGTACGGAGCTTTATACGAGCATTCAAACCAAACAACGAATTATTGGACTTTCTCTAATAAATAACCATCTTGGATTTGCATTCCTACCGAACAAGTGGATCTACACACACAAAGTCGCTGTCTTCCCTTTTGATACATACTTCCAATGGGCGATATTGCAATCCAGCCTGCATTATCATTGGGCTTGGCACTATTCTTCCACGAACCTGTCGCTTCTCAACTATTCTCCCTCTGACTGCTTTGCCACTTTCCCGATGCCACTTTCAGCGGTCCAAGGTGAAGCTCACGGTGAAGACGTCACCGTTGGTGCTGAGTACTATGAGTTTCGGCGTCAGGTAATGCTCGAACAAAACGAGGGCTTGACTAAGATCTACAACCGATTTCACAGCCCCGGCGAATCGATGTCCAGTATCCAGCGACTCCGTGACCTCCACGTCGAGATGGACAATGCCGTCGCCGCCGCCTACGGGTGGCCTGACCTCGACCTCGGACACGGCTTCCATGGGACCAAACAGGGCATGCGGTTCACGATCAGCGAATCGGCTCGTCGTGAAGTCCTCGCCCGGCTCCTGAAGCTCAACCACGAGCGTTACGCCGAGGAAGTCGCCCAGGGGCTCCATGACAAGAAGAAGGGCAAAGCCGCCAAGGCTCCCCGGAAGTCGAAAGGGAAAGCCTCCTCCGAGCCCAGCCTTTTCGGCGAGGAGGACTGACCGTGGACGCTGGTGCCATCCTCACTGCGCTCTCACTCGGCGAAGAGAAGGACTGGGAGTTCAAGTCGGCGAGAGGGGGTCTACCTGGGAGCGTCTGGGCGACGCTCAGTGCGATGGCGAACACGGATGGCGGGGTCATCGTCCTGGGCATCGCACAGCGGGACGGTCGGTTCAACGTGGAGGGAGTTCTCGACGCCCAGAAGATGAAGCAAGACTTCTGGAACCTCTGCAACAACAGGGAGAAGATCAACGTCAACTTGCTGTCGAACGACGATGTGACGATCGAGACTCTCGACGGTAACCCGGTGATCGCCATCCGAATCCCGAGGGCAACTCGCCGCCAGCGTCCCATCTATGTCGGCCAGAATCCGATCAACGGCACCTACCGTCGCTACCAGGAGGGCGACTACAAGTGCTCGTCCGATGAGGTGGGGCGGATGCTCGCCGACCAGTCGGAAGAACCGGCCGACAGCCTGATTCTCGAACACTTCGGCCCAGCGGACCTCGACGCGGAGAGCCTACGGCAGTACCGCAATCGTTTCTCAGCCCGTGCCCCGGCCCACCCTTGGCTGACGCTCGATGAGACGGGACTGCTGGAGAAGCTCGGAGGCTGGCGCATCGACCGCCCGACTGGTCGTCAGGGACTCACCGTCGCCGGGCTACTCATGTTCGGCAAGGACGAGGCGATCCGGGACACCGCGGCGATACCTCAGTACCACGTCGATTACCGGGAGCGGCTGTCGGATGATCCCGCGGTGCGGTGGACCGATCGGTTGACCGTGGACGGGACGTGGACGGCGAACCTGTTCCAGTTCTATCAACGGGTACTCTCCCGACTCTTCGCCGACCTGAAGGTGCCCTTCCAGCTTCAGCCCGACATGTATCGCAAAGATGAAACCCTCGTCCACGAGGCGATCCGGGAGGCGCTCGTCAACGCCCTGATCCACGCCGACTATCGGGGCCAAGGCGGGATCATCATCGAGAAGTACCGGGACCGGATCATGATGTCGAACCCCGGCTCGCTGCTCTTGCCGATCGAGCAACTGTTCCAGGGGGGAATCAGTGAGTGCCGGAACAAGGCGCTCCAACTCATGTTCCAGCAGATCGGCGGCGGCGAGAAAGCCGGGTCGGGGATCGACAAGATCCGTCAGGGCTGGGCGTCCCAGAAGTGGCGTCTTCCGTTGATCGGGGAGACAACGAGGCCCGATCGGGTCCGGATCGTCCTCCCGATGATCAGCCTGCTTCCCCAAGCATCCCTGGACAAGCTCCAGCGCATCCTTGGCTCCGAATTCGGGGGTCTTGGTCCGGAAGAGGTTCAAGCCCTCGTGACAGCGGACGTTGAGGGAGAGGTCACAAACTTCCGGCTGCGCCAGTTCTCCGACCATCATGCCACCGACATCACAAGGCGACTGCAAAGCCTTGTCAGCAAAGGACTTCTTGAGAAGGACGGTCACGGGCGTGCTGCCACGTATCGACTTGCTGGACCACTGGCTGCATCCATCACTCCGGACACAACGGAGGTGGACTCCGGACAGCGCGGGACGAACTCCGGACATAAAGGGGAGAGGTCCGGACATACGGACGACCAAGCTCCGGATATTGACCCCGAGAATGACCCGAGGCTCCTGGCGATCGCCGAGCCAGCCCGGCAGAACAGCCGCCTCAAGCCCGAGAGGATGCGGCGCATCATCCGACACCTCTGCACCGATCGCTTCCTAACCTTCCGCCAGCTAGCCGCCCTGCTGAAACGGGAGCCGGGCGGTCTCCAGCGTTGGACCTTGCGACCGATGGCGCAGCAGGGAGAACTCCTGCGGAAGTATCCGGAAACCCCGAATCATCCCCGCCAGGCATATCGCACCAACCCCCGTTGGCTGGAGAGGGGTGGTTCGGGAGGGGCTAGGCGGAGGGCTGGCTCATGACACAGTTGACACTCAAGCAGACGGTTCCCTCGCCCCTTCTCCTTCGTGACATGCTGGAGCAGATGGGGGGCTGTTTGCATCCCGGCTGCGAATCCGAAAGACAGGATCGTGGTCCGGCATTGACCGCCCCCCATCGGTGGTGTAGTGTACAGATGGCGTCAAACAGAGGACGATTCGGAAAGAACCAGCGATGCCCGAAACCATCTATCTCCCCCAGGTCCGTTGTGAGATCTCCGAAGGTCTGACGGGAAGCGACAAGACGATTTGCGTCCGGGACGTGGACGGGCGCCGGCAGTTTATTCACGTCCTTCCCAGCCTGGTGAACTGGGTGTCCGACACGCCCTATCTGCCCGTGGGCGTGATCAACGTCGATTACCGTAACAATCGGGTCCTCATCGAGCTGCCGATCGAGGCGGATTCCGGCGCGAACCGGATGTGGATGCCGATCGACGCCTTCCGGGTCGAGTCGGGAGTGCCTGCATGATCCTTTCCGATCGTGAGATCCAGGCGGCGATCCGGGATAAGAACATCCTGATCGATCCGCCGCCCGACGAGGCTTTGTTTTCCTCGACGGCCCTGGACCTCACGCTCGACGGCGTGCTCCTGCGCTGGACGGCTCGTGATCCGGGTGGCTTTGACGGAAATGACGCAGACCGTTCCCTCCACCCATCACTCCGGATACAAACGAGGGGAACTCCGGACATAACGGGATCGGGTCCGGTCATAAGCCGGTGAGCTCCGGACGTTGCCTGTCCGGACCAGAAGGCAAGGGGATGAGACATGGCTCAGATGACCCTCAAGGAGACGGTTCCCTCGCCCCTCGTGCTGCGTGACATGCTGGAGGCGATGGCGGTCAAGGAACTCCAGGGACCGGCCCAGGGCGACGAAGAAGAGGTCTCCGAACGCATCCGGGACCGCTACCTCGTCGGCATCCTCGCCCCTCGCCAGCGGGCTGAGGACATGCCCCTGCCGCTGTTCGAGAAACCCGCCGCCCCGCCCGCCGAGGATGACGACAATCTCGAAGGCGACTTTCCGCCCGGTGAGGAACTCGGGATCGAGGGGGTCGGTCGGGGCAACCTGAGCGGCGACGACGGTCCCACCGAACTGTCGGCTCCCATGTCCAAGGCGGTTTACCCGTCGTCGCTGGGGCTGTCCTTCTGCGTCCCGCTCGAAACCACATCCTTGAAGGTCACCGCCCGCTGGGGACACTACGACAAGGCGCCCAGCGAGTTCCTGGTCAATCCCAAGACCCAAACGCCCAAGCGGGTCTGGAAGCGCCGACCCTGCGGCGGCATCCCCCACGAGATTCCCCTCCAGGCTGGTGCGGTCGGACCCATCATCGCCGACGAGTCGTTCCTCGACGCCAAGGTCAAGGGGCTGATCCGCCGCCGCCCCGACCACTGGAGCGTCACCCTCTTCCTGGTCAACGACGGCATGGATAAGGCCGTCGCCGCCGCCTACGGCTGGTCCGGCCTCGACCTTGGTCACGGCTTTCACGAGACCAAGCAGGGCACCCGGTTCACGATCAGCGAATCGGCTCTTCCGTTTTTTGGTGCGAGCATCCCGGGATTTGTGGGCCTTCTTACTGGGCGAGGGCCGTTTTCCCCGGCATTCGCACTTATCCCCGGAAGATCCAGCGAATCAGCTCGCCGTGAAGTCCTCGCCCTCCTTCTGAAGCTCAACCACGAGCGGTACGCCGAGGAGGTCGCTCAGGGGCTCCACGACAAGAAGGGGAAGCCCAAGGTGACGGGACGCAAGGGCAAGCGAACGCCGTCGGACGAGGAATCCCTGCTATTCTGAGAGGGTGAGCGACGGATACACGAACAGCCGAAGGACCCACACGAGATCGGTCTCATGAGCACTACCGAAGTCTTGCGAGGCATCCTGAAATCCGATGGGAGCCTCGAACTGGAAGAAAAGCCCACCCTCCCGGCTGGTCCGGTGCGTGTGACGGTCGAGTCGTTGCCCGCAAAGTCGGAGAATGTCTGGACCGTCCTTGAACGAATCTGGGAGGAGCGGAAAGCGAGCGGTGTCACTCCCCGAAGCCGGGAGGAGATCGACGCCGAGATCGAGCAAGTACGCCGGGAGTGGGAGGATCAGCAGCAGGAGGTCGAACGCCTCCAGCGTGAGTCCCGCCCGTCGAAGAAGTGAGCGGCGTGCAGGTCTTTCTCGACACGAACATCGTGATATTACCCCGGCAAGGAAGTTTCGCATGCTGCTGCATACTAACCCGACGCGCGAGCGAGGGGAGTGCCTCGGAACCCGCGCTGGCGCGTCGGAAGATATGTGAGATTTGAGAGCCCGCTACACGCCGGATTACAAGCTGAAGGCCCTGT
>JBAUOX010001129.1:0-1947 GCA_049579985.1 Isosphaeraceae bacterium
ACAGCGAACAAAGGGGACGTTCTTAATTGTTGCGGCAAGATGCCTAGTCTGCGGAGAGCCCGTTTGCCTGGATCATGCAATTGACCAGAGGAAATAAGAATGCCCCTTCGCGGCGCCCATTGCCGACTGGAAACAGGGCTCCTCGCAAGTCAGGACGATCCCATCTCCACCAACGCATCCGCCAGACCCTTGAAGGAAGGGACTGCGATGTCGGTCGCCGGGCCGAGCGGGAACACCTGCTGGCCGGGCCGCGCGATGAAGGCGGTCCTCATCCCGGCCCATGCTGCACCCGCCACATCCCACCCGTGGGCTGCGACGAACAGGCACTCGGACACATCAACCCCGACCCGCCGAGCAGCCCATCGGTAGACATGGGCGTGCGGCTTGTAGAGCCCGACTTCCTCGACGCTCAGCAACGACTCGAAGAACGTCGCCAGCCCGGCATTCTGCATCTGGTCGACCACCGCCGACTTCGAGGAGTTGGTCAAGGTGGCCAGCCGGAAGCGGGCATCCCGCAGGCGTTCAAGGGCCGGGACGACATCGGGGTGGGGGGGCAGGCAGCGCATCGTGGCCACGCACCGCTCGGCGGCATCCCCGCCCAACTCGAGCCCTAGGCTCTTGGCGACCATCCGCAGGCAAGCGGCCCCGATCTCATCGAAGTTATTGTAGCGGCCGGCGACCGTGGACACGAGCGAGTACTGGAGCAGGGTCGTGAACCAGAGGGGGGCCAGTTCCGGGCGACCGCCGAGGGTCTCCCCCACGCTTTCCTTCAACGGCGTGAGATCGAGCAGCGTCTCGTTGACATCGAAGAAGATCACCCCGGGCCGTGCCATCGCTCAGTCCCTCCTCTCACCCAGGATTATAATGCCCGGTGCTCGGAGGTAGCCAGCCGGTGCTCAGCGCATGTTTTGGCCATGGAGATGGGAAAAGGGACAGAGATGGGAAAAGGGACATCACTGAATAGCGATTCCTTAGCCCCTAAGCCGCTTGCATCAAGCGTTTACGTGCGTGTCCCCGAGGCTCCTTCCCCTCTTGAACGGTCGATATCAGTGACGTCTCCTTTTCCTTCCCTGACCCCAAGAGCCCGTGGCTAGGAGGACCAACCGACGCCGGTGAGAACCTCAAGAAGCTTCGACGTCAACTCGGCCACCGTAATAACTAACAGGTCTGACCCCAAGAGCCCCCCCCTAGGTCTGACCCCAAGAGCCCCTCTTACCAGAATCGGGGTTATGGCAAACGGAGTTCAGTCGCAGAAGCTCGACTCGCGGCTCTAAAAAGGCTTGACGGGCGTCGGCGGGGGCGGGGGCACGCGTCCGCCGTCCGATGGCGCGGGGGTGTCGGACGATGGGCCATCCAGCGGCGGCTCCTGCGACCCGGGCTGGGGACGGAAGGGTGACGAGCGGGGATCAGGCGAGGGGAGAGGCGTCGTCAGCCGGGGGACTTCACTCGGCTCGGTCTGGTTCGGGCTTGCTGTGGGGGCCGAGCGGGTCCAGCGCGGTGGGGGCGACTGACCGGCTTGGGGATCGGCGGCACGCCGCTCGCGAAGCAGCCGCAGCGCCGCAGCCGCGGCATCCTTGACCTCCTGCTTCTTCTCATAGATGATGCATCGCTCCAGTACGACTTCCGCCTCGCTGCCGCCGATCTCGCCGAGGGAGCTCGCCGCCGCCGCCCTCACATCTTTCGCCGAATCATACTTCAAAACATGGACGAGCGGAGGGATGGCCCGGGGGTCTCCCAACTGGCCCAGTTCTCGCGCTCCGTCGCGCCGGCTGGAGGCATGGTAGCTTTGAAGCTTCTGCGCGGCCAGTGCCACCGGGTCGAGCGGATTCGGCTGCGCGGCCGCCCCCTGTGGCGCGCCAGGGACGCTCCCTGGCCCAGCGACTCCTCCTCCTGCCGCCATCCCCATCCCTGGTCCACCCATGCCCGGTCCAGCAACAGCACCCCCAC
>JBAUOX010001130.1:0-10415 GCA_049579985.1 Isosphaeraceae bacterium
AGGTTATCGCTGTCTTAATGCCATTCTGTTATGTCCCCCTTTGTCCCGGCCGCCCTGGGCCGTTTCGGGGTTTGGAGGTCAACCGGCGAGGGTCGGCAGTACCGACATCGCTCCTGCCGGTCGGCGATCTTCCCCGGAACGAGTCAAGGTTGCTTGTCGCGATCGGGCGTTGGCGGCGGTTCTGGTCCCGGCGCGTGGCTGGCGGTGGGGGTTACCGCCTCATCCTCGAGGTACGTGAGCACGCGCGGTCCGTCCAGAGTCATGGCCACGGTATGCTCGAAATGGGCGCTGGGCCGGCGATCCTTGGTC
Source organism: Isosphaeraceae bacterium (assembly GCA_049579985.1). Taxonomy (GTDB): domain Bacteria; phylum Planctomycetota; class Planctomycetia; order Isosphaerales; family Isosphaeraceae; genus Aquisphaera. The sequence continues at coordinate 310 of JBAUOX010001130.1, forward strand.
TCAACGGTCCAGCCGTCGTCCAGGGTACGGACCTCCTTGGTTCCCATGGCGACCATGGGTTCGATCGCCAGCACAAGGCCGGGCTCGAGCCGGATATCGCTTTTTAGCAAGGGCTTGCTGACGAAGTTTGGAACCTGCGGCTCCTCGTGCATGTCCTGGCCGATGCCGTGGCCGACGAATTTCTCGATCACGTAGAAGCCCTGGCTCTTGACGTAGCGTTCCATCAGACTGGCGACTTCCGACCAGTAGCGGCAGCGGGCCATGGCCCGGATCGCCAGGTTGAGCGATTCCAAGGTCACGTCGAGCAGCTTCTGGACGTCGGGGGAAATCTCGCCGATGGCCAGCGTCACGGCCGAGTCGCCGCACCAGCTCCCGATCTTGCAGCCCGTGTCGATGGAGACGATGTCTCCGGCCTTCAGCGGGCGGCGATTGGGAATGCCATGCACGACGTGATGGTTAATGCTGGCACAGATGACGGCCGGGAACGGAGGTTTCCCCTTGACTGTGCTCGGGTAGCCCAGGAACAGGGGGATGGCATCGTGTTCCCGGAAGACGGCGGCCACGGCGTCTTCCATGTCGGCGGTCGTCGCGCCTGGCACGGCCAGCTCGCGCACCCGGTCGAGCGCCTTGGCGACCACCCGCCCGGCCTCGCGCATCAGCGCGATTTCGCGCGGGCTCTTCAATTTCGGCGCGGGTCGGGGCGCTCCCGGTAGCGGGCCCCCTTTCCGTCCCATGCCTGCCAGGAAAGAGGGGAAAGAAGGCCGGGGAACCATGCCTCGATGGGAAAACACGTCGCTCGAGCTCCTCTTCGATACTCGCCAGTTCCACCCCCAAGTCACGAAAATCATCGTACCAGATTGCTGGCCGATAGCGGCAGTCTGAAGTCCCCTCGGGGCACGAATCCGGCGGCCGGCCCATGGTTGCGAGTTTGAGGCTCGGCGGTCACTTCCGGTTGACCAGGCCCGGGTAATTTCGCATTACCAGGTGGCTGTCGATCTTGTCCACCACGTCGAGGCAGACGCTGATCACGATCAACAGCCCGGTTCCTCCCAGGAACGATGCCACGGTGAAGTCGACGTTCAGGGAGGTCTGGACCAGCGACGGAATGACTGCGACCAGGGCCAGGAACGCAGCCCCCACGTAGGTGATTCGCAACATGACCTTCTCGAGATAATCGGCCGTCCGCCTCCCTGGCCGATAGCCCGGAATAAAGCTCCCGTAATCCTTCAGGTTGTCGGCCATGTCCTTGGGATTGAACGTGATGGCCGTCCAGAAGTAGCAGAAAAAGTAGATCAGGATGATGTAGCAAACTGTGTAGATGTAACTCTGCCGCTGGAAGGCGTCGGCCAGTTCCTGGAAGAAGCCGGCCATGGCCGAGCCCGGAGTCCAGGTGTCGGAACGCAGGCCAGCGGTTGCCCGCGACAGACTGTTGAAGACGAACGACGGGAAGATTAGCAGGCTGGAGGCAAAGATGATCGGCATGACGCCGGCCTGGTTGACCTTCAACGGAAGATATTGCCTTGTACCGCCGAAGACCCGCCTGCCCCGAACATGCTTGGCCGACTGGGTGGGGATTCGTCGCTGGCTCTTCGTGATTGCAATCACCCCCACCACGACCGCAATGAACAGTGCCAGCAGCAAGATAATGGTGATGATCCCATACTTGCCCGGTTCCGGCGTCAGCTTTGAAGTCGAGTTTTCCCAGAGCCCTTTCATGGCCACCGGCACCCGGGCCAGGATTCCTGCCATGATGAGCAGGCTGATCCCGTTGCCGATCCCGAATTCATCGATCTGCTCGCCGACCCACATCAGGAAGATCGTGCCCGCCGTCATGATCGAGACGCACACCACACCATGCCAGAAGTCGCGATACTGAGGGAGTACCACGTTCATCTGTGGACTCATCATGTACTGCACCCAGAAGGCGCTCTGGACCGCGCAGAGGCCGACGGTGGCGTAGCGGGTATATTCGTTGATGCGTTTTCGCCCGCTCTCTCCTTCCTTCATCATGGCCTCGAGCGAGGGGACGACGCTTCCCAGAAGCTGAAAGATGATCGACGCCGAGATATAGGGCATGATCCCCAGGCCGAAGATCGTGCTCATGCCGATCGACGTGCCGCCAAACATGGCCACGGTGCCGAACAGCTTGCCGGCCGTGTTGGTGCTTTGCTGTTCCTCCCAGTTCCGCAACTGCGCCTGGTTGACGATCGGCAGGGGAACGTAAAAGCCGATCCGGTAGATGGCCAGGAGCACGGCCGTGAAGAGAATCTTCCGCCGCAGCTCGGGCACCTTGAAGATGGTCAACAACTTTTCCACGGGCGATCGTCTCCTCTACCGCCTAGTTCCCCTTGGGATCATCTCCGCCAGGCCCTGCTCAGTCAACCGAGGCAGCCGCTGGAAGAGGCTGACTGCGGGCAAAGCGGGCCGCTCGCCGGCCGGAGCCGGGGGTCACTCTTCCATAGGACATCGCGGGTCCGCCGATCGCCAGGAGAGGCGGCTTCGGTTTGGGGCCACGTCCGGCCATGAACGCGGAAGCCCGCCCGAGCTCAGGACTGCGCCTTGGCGGTCCGGCGAGTGTACGGAACAGCAATGGTCTTGCCGCCGACGGCGGCGATCTTCGCGGCAGCCGACCCGCTGAACCTGGTCGCGTGAACCTCCAGCGCCTTGGTCAGCGCGCCGTCGCCGAGGATCTTGATCCCGTCGAAATTGTGGCCCTTGACGAGCCCTTTGGCTCGCAGGGCGGCCTCGTCGACGACCGCGCCGGGGTCGAAGCTAGCCTCGATGTCGCCCAGGTTGACGATCGCGTATTCCTTCTTGAAGGCCCCGTTGAAGAAGCCCCGCTTGGGCACGCGCCGGGCCAGGGGAATCTGGCCACCCTCGAAGATCGGGTTGAGCTTGAACCCCTGGCGCGAAGCGTGGCCCTTGTGCCCCTTGGACGAGGTCTTACCGTGGCCCGACCCGATTCCCCGGCCCACTCGTTTCCGCAGCTTACGGCGATGGACTCCTTGGTGGACGTCGTGCAATTGCATCAGAGAGCGACTCCCCGAAGGCGAGCAATCTCTTCCTTCGTACGCAGTTGAGTCAAGGCGTCGATCGCGGCCTTGACGAGGTTCAGCTTGTTGTTCGAGCCGAAGCTCTTGGTCAGAACGTCCTTGATGCCCGCGGCCTCGACAACGGCCCGCACAGCGCCGCCGGCGATGACGCCCGTTCCGGGCACGGCCGGCATGAGCAGCACCCGAGCGGCCCCGAACGTGCCGATCACCGCGTGCGGGATCGTTCCCCCCTTGAGCTGGACCCGGTTCATCTGCTTGTGAGCGTCCTTGACGCCTTTCTCGACGGCCGGGGGAACCTCGTTGGCCTTGCCGTAACCCCAGGCCACCTGTCCTCGGCCGTTGCCGACGACGACCAGGGCGTTGAAGCTGAAGCGCCGGCCGCCCTTGACCACGGCCGCGCACCGGCGGATCGAGACCACGCTTTCGGCCCACTCCCCACGGTCGCGTTCTCGTTCTCGACTGTCAGTCGACACAAACGTTCTCCTTCGTTAAGCCGACGGCCTGTGATCCTCCGCCGTCAGCCGCAAGGCAAGATGACCCCAAACGTACGATGGTCCCCAGCCGATCCGCGATCAAGCTGCTGAGTCTTAGAATTGCAGACCCGCTTCGCGCGCGGCCCGGGCAAGGGCTTCAACCCGACCGTGGTACTTGTAGCTTCGGCGGTCGAAGCAAATCTTGTCAATACCGGCTTTCTTGGCGCGTTCGGCGACGACCCGGCCGACGACCGCGGCGGCGGCCTTGTTGCCGCCATACTTCAACTGGGCCTTGATCTCGGGGTCCATGGTACTGGCCGAGACCAGCGTGGTTGCGCTCTGGTCGTTGATCACCTGGACGTAAATGTGCTTGGAGCTCCGGAAGACGGCCAGGCGGGGGCGTTCTGTGGTCCCAAACAGCCGCTTGCGGACGCGGTGCTGGCGGCGCCTGCGGCGGGTTTGGACCAGCAGGTGATGGTTGGCGGTGTCCACGGGACGATCCTCAACAGTCAAGAGAAAAAAAGCTGGCGATTCTGGTCGACCGATCCGGGCCCAAGCCGGGTGCCGATGTCAGCGTGATTACTTGGAACCGAAGGCCTTGCCGGCCTTGCGGCGGACGGCTTCGCCCTCGTAGCGAATTCCCTTTCCTTTGTAAGGCTCTGGCGGCCGAGCCTTGCGGACCACGGCGGCGAACTGGCCGACAGCCTGCTTGTCGGCGCCGCTGATGGTGACGTGGGTGGGGTCGGCAACGGTCACGGTCACGCCGGCCGGCGCTTCCAGGATGATCTGGTTGGCATAGCCGACCTGGAGGGCCAGCGTGTTGGCTTTCTTGAGCTGCGCCTGGTAGCCGACTCCAACGATCTCGAGCTTGCGAGTGTAGCCGCTGGAGACACCCTGTACCATGTTGGACACCAGGCTGCGTGTGAGCCCATGGAGCGATCGGCTGAGCCGTTCGTCATCGCTCCGGCTCACCTCGACTTGCCGCTTCGCGTCGTCATACTTCAGGGAGATCTCGGGCCGGTGGGAGAAGCTGAGCTTGCCCTTGGGGCCTTCGATCTGGATCGTCTGATCGACGATCGAGATCTTCACGTTGGCCGGAACAGCAACCGGCTTGCGACCGATACGCGACATGGGTCCCTCATCCTCCGCTGGATTCACTGGTTCGGGGTCACGCGGGTTCGAGTCCGGATCGGGTCAAAGGCCGTCGATCTTGCCCCTCTCCGCCGTCCCGGTTGCTCCGCGGCTCGTCGTCCGCGCGGCCTTGAAGCTGCCTTGGGAATTTCCATGGTGCCGCGGTCGAGGCCGAGGACCGCTCCGGGACACCTCTCAATAGATCATGGCCAGCACCTCGCCGCCGATCTTCTCGACGCGAGCGCGGCGATCGCTGACGATGCCGCGGGGCGTGCTCAGGATCTGGATGCCCATGCCACCCAGAATCGGCTTGAGCTCCTTGTAGCCGCGGTAGATCCGCCGGCCGGGCTTGCTGATCCGGTCGATCTTGGTGATCAGCCGCTCTCCGTTGGGACCATACTTCATGTGCAGGCGAAGCGTCCGTGCGGGCGTCGTTTCGATTTCCTCGAAGTCCCAGACATAGCCTTCGTCCTTCAGAACCTGGGCAATGCCCCGCCGCATCTTCGACGTGGGCATATCCAGGAACGTGCGCTCGATCCGGACGGCGTTGCGGATCCGGGTGAGCATGTCGGCAATCGGGTCGGTCATCATGGGGGAGAAGCCTTCCTGAACCGTCGCGGGTAACGTGTCGAGTCGCGGGGCAAGGGAACCGCGACTCGCGGCAAGGCCGGCCACGTCGGGGCGGCGGGGCAACTCATACAAACTCGTGATCGGGTTTCGGCAGGCCCGGGCCTGCCAGAGGTCTTGATTGGTTGTTCGGGAGACAGCAAAAGGGCGAGCTCGGGGCCCGCTCGAGGATGGGACCAAAAAGGGACGATAAGGCTACCAGCTCGCCTTCTTCACTCCGGGAATCAGGCCGCGGCTGGCCAGGTTCCGGAAGCAGATGCGACAGACTCCAAACTTCCGATAATAGGCTCGAGGACGCCCGCAGAGGCGGCAGCGGTTGCGATGCTGAACCGCGAACTTGCGGGGCGTCTCCGACTTGATCTTCTGCGCCTTGGTCGACATGCTCAGCTTTCTCACACCGGAAAAAGAGGGCGTCAGGCGACGCCCGACCAGTTTACATCCCGTTTGCCCACGATCAGGGCTTGCCCGCCGCGCCCCCCTTGCCGCCGGTTGCCGGCAGACGGAAGGGGATGCCAAAGTGGCGAAGCAGTTCCCGCGCTTGTTCGTCGTTGCCGGCCGTGGTGACGATGGTGATGTCCATGCCCTGCGTGTGCTGGATCTTGTCGGCGTCGATCTCGGGGAAGACGACCTGCTCGGCCAGTCCCAGGCTGAAATTGCCGTGACCGTCGAAACTGTTGGGGTTGACGCCGCGGAAATCGCGAATACGAGGCAGGGCGATCGAGATCAGGCGATCCAGGAACTCGTACATCCGCCGGCCGCGCAGGGTGACCTTGCAGCCGATGTCGTTGCCCTCGCGGAGCCGGAACCCGGAGACCGACGTCTTGGCCTTGGTGATCTGCGGCTTCTGGCCGCTGATCTTGCTCAGGCTGTCGGCGGCCACGTCGAGCTGGGCCTTGTCCTGGGTCGCGCGACCCACGCCCATGTTGATGACGATCTTGTCGATCTTGGGGATCGCCATCGGGTTGTCGAGGTTGTATTTCGCGGCCATCGCCGTGGCGATGTCTTTCTTGTACAGATCCAGCAGGCGAGCCATTCCCATCGTCCTTCATTGCGCCGCGTGTCGCGTCTTCTGCTTCGTGTGCCGGCGTCTGGAAAAGAGGTTGATCTTGATCAGGATTTCTTCTTGAACAAGGCGGCGTGTGCCGGCTTGCGTGGTCCGATGGTGCCCAGGGCCTGGCCGCACGACTTGCAGTAACGCTGTTTTTGCCCGTCGTCGCTATACCGGTGGCCGATGCGGACTCCCCGGTTGCACTTGGGGCAAACGAGCATCACGTTGGAGACATCGATCGGCATCTCCTTGGAAAGCCGTCCCCCCTGGGGATTCTTTTGGCTTGGCCGCATGTGCTTGTACACGCGGTTGATCCCCTCGACGACGATCTTGTTTCTCGAGGGAAGCGCACGCAGCACCTTGGAGAACCGGCGCTGTTTGGGAGTTCCCCGGTCGTCGCCGGCAATCACTTCGACCTGGTCGTCTTTACGAATATGCATGGTCGGCTCACTTCACTTCGCTTCATTTCTCGATGAATGTCAGGTCCCGGTCTGGCGAAGCACGCAGCGCTCCAGACCGAGGGCCACGGCCCTGCCGTGGGTCAGACGACTTCGGCCGCGAGGCTGATGATCTTCATGAACTGGCGCTCACGCAGCTCGCGGGCGATCGCGCCGAAGATGCGCGTGCCCCGAGGATTTCGCTCGGCGTCGATCAGCACCACGGCGTTGCGATCGAACTTGACGTAGGAGCCGTCGGTGCGCCGGGTCTGATTCCGGGTTCGCACGATGACGCACCGGACCACGTCGCCGGCCTTGACGTCGCCCCCCGAAGAGGCTTTCTTGACGCTGGCGATGATCGTGTCGCCAAGGCCCGCGGTTCGCCGCTTGTAGAGCGACGCGCTGCCGCCGAGGACCTTGATGCACATCACTTCCTTGGCTCCCGTGTTGTCGGCCACGTCAAGCCGGGTTTGCATCTGGATCATGGGACGGACACCCTTGCTTTGCACTGGCCCGCGGCTCGGGGCCGATGGCCGGAACTCTTCTCACTTTCAAAGGTTCGGAAGCAGAATAACGATTTCGCGCCACGCCGGCCGGAACGGTCGCAGACCCGTCGTGCGACGAGGGGCTGCACTCAGGCGGGTGGAGCGCCCTCGTCTTCGCCGGCCAGCGCTTGCTGGGCTCCCTTGCGAACAATCCGGATCAGCCGCCAGCGCTTGAGCTTGGACATCGGGCGGGTTTCCATGATCTCGACCAGGTCGCCGAGATGCGACTCGTTGGCCGCGTCGTGAACGTGACAGACGGTCCGGCGACGCATCATCTTGCCGTACTTGGAGTGCGGGACCAGGCGCTCGACCACGACCCGTCGCGTCTTGTTCATCTTGTCCGACGTCACGGCCCCGATTTCCGTCTTGCGGCGGGAGCGGGCTGGCGTGGACTTTGTGCTGGCTGTGCTTTCAGGGCTCATAGTACTGGATCACGGTTGGCTAGTGGTCCTGATGGATGGAACTTCCCGACGAACCGGCTAGTGGACGGCCGGAGCCGCGACCGATCGCTCCCGCTCGATCTCGCGGAGCCGCAGGATCGTCTTGATCCGGGCGATCTCGCGCTTGGCCTTGATGATCTCGCTGGGAGCCTCGAGCCGCTCGGTTTCACTCTGCAGCCGGAGGCGGAACAAGTTGTTCTGGACATCTTTCAAGAGCAGTTCAAGCTGCTCGTCGGTCTGATCGCGAAGCTCTGCGGGTTTGCTCATGGCAAAGTCTCTCCTGGCGCGGAATGACCGCGGTCTCAGATCGTGGGCCGACGGCCGACGAACCGGCATTTGATGGGCATCTTGTGGGAGACGCGGGCCAAGGTCTCGCGGGCAACCTCCTCGCTCAGGCCGCTGATCTCGTAGAGGATCGTGCCCGGCTTCACCACGGCCGCCCAGAACTCGATTTCGCCCTTGCCCTTGCCCATTCGGGTCTCGGCCGGGATCGCGGTCACACTCTTCTGGGGGAAGACGCGGATGTAAACCTTCCCTCCCCCCTTGACCATCTGGCTGGCGACGACGCGACCGGCCTCGATGGTCTGGGCGCTGATGCGCCCGGGCTCGAGCGCCTGCAGGCCGTACTCGCCGAAAGCCACGTAATTGCCGCGGGTCGCATTACCTCTTACGCGGCCTTTTTGGCTTTTTCGGAACTTGACCCGCTTGGGCATCAACGCCATCGGCGGCCTCCATCTTCAAATAATCGCCCTGGTTGACCCATACCTTGATTCCGATATGACCTTGCGCCGTCTTGGCCTCGGCAAAGCCGTAGTCGATCTTGGCTCGCAACGTGCTCAGCGGAACCGATCCGGCCGCGGCCGCCTCGGTCCGCGACATCTCAGAGCCGCCCAGCCGCCCCGACAGTTGAATCTTGACCCCCTTGGCCCCGCCGTCCATGGTCTGCTCGATCGCCCGCTTCATGGTCCGTCGAAAGCTCGACCGCTTCTGCAGTTGTTCGGCAATGTCCTCGCTGATGAGCTGGGCGTCGATCTCCGGCCGTGCCACCTCGACGATCTTGATCTCGATCCGGCGGCCCGTCAGGTTCTGAAGCTCTTCCTGGAGCTTCTCGACCTCGGCCCCCTTGCGGCCGATGATCACGCCGGGCCGCGCCGTGGAGAGAAGCACAGTCACCGCATCGCGGGTCCGCTCGATCTCGATCTTGGGAATACCCGCAAAGCCGTACTTGTTCTTGATGAATTTGCGAATCTTGAAATCTTCGACGAGCAGGTCGGCGAACTCGTGCTTGGAAGCATACCAGCGACTCCGCCAGTCTTCCATGACGCCCACGCGAAACCCGGTCGGTCGAACCTTCTGGCCCATGAGATAGCGCCTCTTGCTTGGGTTGAGTCTCCCGCGATCACGTCGATTGACTGACTTCACCGGCCAGGACTGACCTTGCCGGTCGAACTTCAACTGTTCCCTGCCGCGACGTCACTCGTCCGCCTCTTCACTCTCTCCGACCCCGGCGATCAGGTCCATCAGGCCCACGGCAATATGGGCACTGCGGCGGCGGACCAGATAGGCCATACCCCGAGCGCGCGGCATCAGCCGCTTGAACATCGGGCCGCCATCGCCCCGGGCGTCGATCACCACGAGATCGCCAGCGTTGCGGACCCCCTTGTCCTCGGCGTTGGCCATGGCACTCTTGATCACCTGCTCGATCATCCGGGCACCCCGGTGGGGCATGTACTTGAGGATATCCAGGGCGTCGTCGGCGTACTTGCCCCTTATCAGATCCAGAAGCGGCCTGACCTTGCGCACCGAGATCCGGGCGAAACGGTGGGTCGCGTTGTATTGTTTGGTACTCATGGCCAGGGTCTCATGCACAGAGGCGGAGCACGGGAAAGACACGCAATCCGTCGCTCTCTCGCAACGATCCGGGAATCCAGATCGGGTCGAACGCCTCGTCGTGTGTCAGGATACTCACGCTGGGGTTGGGTTACTTCTTGGGGGCCTTGGACGCCTTGCCGCCGTGACCCTTGAACGTCCGGGTCGGGGCGAACTCGCCGAGCTTGTGTCCGACCATGTCTTCAGTCACGTAGAGCTTGAGGAAGGAACGGCCGTTATGCACGGCGAAGTTCTTGCCCACGAACTCGGGCACGATCGTGCTCGCCCGCGCCCATGTCTTGATGGGTTCCCGACTGCCCGATGAATCGGCCCTGTACACCTTTTCGAGCAACCGCTCGACGACGTACGGCGGTTTCTTGAGCGAACGTCCCATGAGTTTTCCTTGAATCAATAGTGGCGAGTGGCGAGTGGCGAGTGGCGAGTGGCGAGTGGCGAGTGGCGAGTGGCGAGTGGCGAGTGGCG
>JBAUOX010001131.1:0-3029 GCA_049579985.1 Isosphaeraceae bacterium
GGCCTTCACCTCCGCCGGGCGACGGTGGACGCGACCGGGGCTACGGGGGTGGCGACCGCGATCGCGGCGGCTCGCGAGGCCCGTCACGGCCTTGACGGCCGGCGGGCAACCCCGGAGGGTGGCCTCGTTCCCGCGGGATGAATGACCGGCCGTCCGTTTTGAATTCAGGTAACCCGTGAACCGTTCCCATGGCCAATCCCGTCGCCAGTACTGTTTCCGACAGTTCCCTCGAGACTTCCGGAGGGGCGATGTCCTCGCCCCCGTCCGGTCACGCGCGGTCTCAGCCCACAAACACAACGCCTCAGACAATGACTCGGGAGCCCAGACCGGACGCCGATGCAGGAAACGTTGCGGATCCAGATCCCGCCGAGCACGACATCACCCGGCGGCTCCGCGCCCAGAATGCCGAGATCTCTCAGCTCGCCGGCGGTCTGGCCCACGAGATCCGCAACCCGCTGTCCACCTTGTCGCTCAATCTCGACCTCCTGGAGGAGGATTTTCAAGCGGCTGAATCCCCGCGGGACCGTCGCATCAAGCAGCGCGTCGGTCGACTCAAGCGGGAAGTTCAGCGGCTCTACGACGTCCTCGAGAACTTCCTCCGGTTCGCCCGCGTGCAAGAGCTGAAATTCGCCCCAACCGATCTCAATGCCCTGGTCGAGGAACTGTGCGATTTCTACGAGCCCCAGGCATCGACCCTGGGGATCGTGGTCCGCACCTATTTCTCGCCCGACCTGCCGCGCCCGGTCATCGACGCCGACCTGTTCAAGCAGGCGGTGCTCAACCTGATGCTCAACGCCGAGCACGCCATGGCGGAAGGCGGAGAGCTGATCATGACGACACGACGGGAGGGCCGCTGGATCGTGCTCGACGTGATCGATACCGGCGCCGGCATGCCCGAGGACGTCCAGACCAGGATCTTCGACCCCTTCTACTCGACTCGCCCCGGCGGCAGCGGCCTGGGTCTGCCGACCACGCGGAAGATCGTCGAGGCCCACGGCGGGACCATCGAGGTCGACAGCGTCCCGGGCAAGGGGTCGCGGTTCTCGCTCCGCCTGCCTGTGCCAACACACCTGGACCCCAGCACTCCTGACGGTCCTCTCGTGATCTCCTGAGATTCCTTTGCCTCGGCTCGACAGCCATAGGCGTGAATCTGCGGTCGGCCTGGGGTGGGGGAACGATGACGTTTAACGAATTGGTCCGTCTTATCATGGGTCGAAGGAGCCAGCCGATGATTGAATAGCCCTACTGTCTTATCATTAAAGCAACCGATGAGCCCGACTTCTTCGGTTTCTACTCCCCCGATCTGGAGGGATTCACGGGGATCGGCCATTCCGTGGAAGATTGCCTGTTCCAGGCGAAGTGGGGCATGCGGGAGTTCGTGCAAGTGATGGCCGAGAGAGACATGGCGATTCCGCCGAGAAGTGAAGAACCCACAGTGCTTATCAAGAACTCGAAGCGGGACACGGGCACCTCTGAAGCTATGGCCGGCAACGGCTGATGTGGCATCCTCCGATGTCTACCGGAAAGTCTGCGTCTTCACCAGCATTCCTATCCGCAAGCGAAACCCGCCAGAAGAGACGAGCGAGGGCCGATGGACCAGCAGATCCGCGTCCTTGTGGTCGATGATGATGAACCCCACGCCGACGCCGTGGCCGAGAGCCTCGTGCGAGTCGGCTACGAGTGCGTCGTGGCCACCAGCGGGCGCGAGGGCCTGCGTCTGATCGAGGAACAGACGTTCGATATCATCATCACCGACCTGATCATGGATGGGGTCGGCGGCCTGGAGATCCTGGCGAAGGCCAAGCGCGAGCTGCCCGACGCCGAGGTGGTCATCCTCACCGGTCACGGCACGATCAAGACGGCCGTCACCGCCATGCAGGCCGGCGCCACGACGTACCTGACCAAGCCGCTGGACATCGGCGAGCTGCGCACGGTCGTGGACAAGGCATCGCGGTCACAAAGGCTGGCACGGTCGAACATCGAGTACCAGAAGCAGCTCAACGAGAAGTTCGGCTTCGAGGGCGTCATCGGCAACTCGCCGGCCATGCACGCCGTGGTCGCCCGGCTTCGCCAGATCGCGCCGACGTCCGCCTCGGTGCTGATCACCGGCGAGAGCGGCACCGGCAAGGAGCTGGTCGCCAAGGCGCTGCACAACAACAGCCCCCGGCGGTACAAGCCCTTTGTGACGCTCAATTGCGCCGCGCTTTCGGACAACATCCTGGAAAGCGAACTCTTCGGCCACGTCAAGGGGGCGTTCACCGGCGCCGACCGGGAACGCAAGGGCTGGTTCGAGCACGCCAACGGCGGCACGCTTTTCCTCGACGAGGTCGGCGACATCCCCCTGGGCACCCAGGTCAAGCTTCTCCGCGCCCTGGAGAGCGGCGAGATTGTCCGGGTGGGCACCAACGAGCCGATCAAGGTCAACGTCCGCCTGATCTCGGCCACCAACCGCGACCTCACCGACGCCATCACCGCCGGCGAGTTCCGCCAGGACCTCTACCACCGTCTCAAGGTCGTCAGCGTCAAGCTTCCCCCGCTCCGCGAACGACGTGAGGACATGGACCTCCTGATCGATCATTTTCTCAAGGAGTTCACCACCGCCCACGACCGGAAGATCGGCTCGATCACCCCCGCGGTGCGGAAATTGCTTCGCCAGTATAGCTGGCCGGGAAACGTGCGCGAGCTCAAGAACGTCATCGAAAGCATGGTCGTGATCGATACCGACGGCGTGCTCGACGTGGACGACCTGACCGAGGACATTCAGGCCGCCACGATCACCACCCCCGGTGAGCAGCGGCCCGCCGCCACCGATTCCCTGCTCGGCAAGCCGCTCGAGGCCATCGAGAAGCACTTCATCATCGAAACACTGAAGCTCTGCGGCGGCAACCGCGAGGAAGCCGCGAGGATACTGGGCATCGGGGAACGTACCCTCTATCGCAAGCTCAAGGAATATGGCTCGAGCTGATCCAGGAGCCACGAACCAAGGAGATCTCATGAAGCACCACCTTACCGCGATCATCAACCGTGAA
>JBAUOX010001132.1:0-8255 GCA_049579985.1 Isosphaeraceae bacterium
TCCAGCTCGGTGGCCCGCTTGAGCGCCAGGAGGTGCCATTTCCTTTCCTCCCGGTCGTCCGGCTTGATCAGCCGGGCCATTTCCCTCCAGTAGGTGAGGGCCAGCGGGTCGTTTCCCTCGGCAGCCGCCCTGGTGGCCAGCGTATCGAACGAAACGTACTGTCGTTCACCGTCGGTGTGGGGCTCGGTAAACGAGGTCTTCACCGGGCTGCTCAGGTTCCTGGCCCGACCCTCGGCCTCATCCAGCAGAATCTGGTCGCGCCATTTCTGCACCTGTTCCGAGTAAAGGTGGCCCGGGTGTTTGTGATCGAGAGGGTCGAGGTACTCTTCCTGGGCGGTGAGCCAGTCGGAGCGGTGCGACGAGGCCATCAGTGCTTCGGCCTGGCGATAGAGATACCCAGCGCTTGGGGGCCAGAGCCAGTAACCCATGAATCCGCCGATCGCGATGAGCGCGGCTGCCAGGCCGATTGATTCGAGGACTGGCCGGCCGAGCAGGCGGGATCCGAGGTTGCTGCCGTCAGGATCGCGGGTCGCGAAACCGGTGTTGATGCCGAACAACGTCCCCGACTTGCGGTCCTTCCTGCGCGGACGCGCTGCCGGCGCGCCGATTCCGGCTCGGGGAAGATTCGCTTCGGGAGAGCCTGGCTCGGGCCAGACCATGGGGATTGCTTGTCCCCGAGCGGCCTTGTCCCGCAGCTCCTTCAAAGTATGCCCCACGGCGGCCGCGTCCCACGGGCGATCGGCGGGCGCCTTGGCCATCAGCTTGACCACCAGCTCGTTTAACTCCTTCGGCAGCTCTGCGACCTTGTCCCCGGGCCGCGGAGGAGCCTCGTTGATATGGCAGTGCATGAGCACCACGGCCGACGCGCCGTCGAACGGGGCCTTCCCGGTCAACATCTGGTACATGAGCACACCAAGGGCGTACAGGTCGGTCTTGTGGCTGACCGCGGGCGTGCCGCGAATCTGCTCGGGGGCCATGTAAGCCGCCGTGCCCAGAGTTCGCCCCGGGGCCGTCAGTTGCGTGGTTCGCTCCAGGTCCTTGGCGATCCCGAAATCCGTGAGCTTGAGCTTGCCGTCGACCGTGATCATCAGGTTCGAGGGCTTGAGGTCCCGGTGGACCACGCTCATGTCATGAGCATACTGAAGGGCATCGCAAAGCTGGATCGTCAGATCGACGACCTCGCGCCAGGGCAGCTCTCCTCGATCCTGAAGCAAGCACTCCAGGGTCACGCCCTCCACGTACTCCATCGCGAAGTAGGACGTTCCCTTGAATCGACCCCAGGCCAGCCAACGAACGATGTGGGGATGCCGAAACTGCTTGAGGATCTCTGCCTCGCGCTCGAACCGCTCGAAGACCTTACCCTTCTGGGCGAGCTCACCGTGGACGATCTTCACGGCGGCTGGGCGCCCGGTCGTCTCTTGCGTCGCGCGGAAGACAACACCCATCGCGCCTGAGCCCAGGATCTCCTCGAGGCGGAAGGAACCCAGCTTTTCGCCGATCAACTCCTGACTCATGGTCGCAACCACACCTTGGCGGCCAGGCTCGAGCCCTTGACCTCGGCCGCGGACGCGGACGGCTCATCCGATCCGGACACGCAACAATCGGCCTGTCTCGACGCCCCAAGACTGCCTCAGAGGGCCGCCTAACCAGGGCGACGGGCGCCCGCGCCCCGGGGCATCTCGCAGGAGAGCCCCCCCGCCGCGGGGAGGTAGCTGTGCCGGACGTAATCCATAACCATGCGATCGGCGTTGAACCGCCAGGCCAGTGTCCGGAAAGCTTTCTTCTGGCGGGCAATCCAGTCCCGTGGCAACCCTGATGCGTCGCGTCGGTAATAAAGCGGAACGACCTGGTTGGTCAACGTCTCCAGCAGCGACCTGTGATCGCGCTCATCCTGCACCGAGGGTACGGCGTGGGTCAGGCCGTTGCCGATGGCAAACCCGTTCGTACCATCATAAGCCTCAGCCCACCAGCCGTCGAGGACCGAGAAGTTGAGGGTGCCGTTGAGGATCGCCTTCTCTCCCGAGGTGCCGCTGGCCTCCTGGGGACGACGTGGATTGTTCATCCAGACATCCACTCCCTGGACCAGCGAACGACCGACGTTCATATCGTAGTCTTCCACGAATACGATGTGATTGAAGAACTGCTCCTTCCGGGTCATCCGCACGATCCCCTGGATCAGCTCCTTGCCCATCCGGTCCTCGGGGTGAGCCTTGCCAGCGAAGATGATCTGCACGGGACGGTCCGTCGACTTGACCAGATCGGTGAGCCGAGCGACATCTTGCAGGATCAGGCCGGCGCGCTTGTACGTGGCAAACCGCCTGGCAAACCCGATGGTCAGGGCGTTCAAGTCGAGTGCTTCCATCGCTTTCTGGACGGCCGCATCGGGCTCGTTGCGGCGGCGGGCCTGGAGCGCCAGCCGGGTCCGGACGAAGTTGATCAGCCGGGCCTTGAGAACCTGCTTGGTCTCCCAGAGCTCGGCGTCGTCCACGGTCTCGATTCCCTCCCAGGTCTCGGGCAGCCGCTGGTTCCTGGGCCAGTCCACACCGAGATGCCGGTCGAAAAGAAGCGACATCTGGGGTGCAGCCCAGGTTTGGACGTGCACACCGTTGGTGATGTGGCCAATCGGTACGTTCTCATCGCTGAGGCTGGGGAAGAGCGGCCGCCACATGCGCCGAGACACCACGCCGTGCAATGCGCTGACGCCGTTGGCGTAACGCGATAACTTGAGCGCCAGCACCGTCATGCAGAAGGGCTCGTTGTAGTCGCCGGGGTTCACTCGGCCTAGCCCCATGAAGTCTTCGTACGACAGGTGCAGCCCTTCGCGGATCTTTCTCAGGTGCTCCTCGACAAGTCCAGCGGGAAACCGGTCGTGACCGGCGGCGACCGGGGTGTGAGTGGTGAAGACCGTCATCCCGGCCACGTCGCGCATCGCCTCGCCAAAAGGCAGGCCGGTTGATTCCATCATCGCCCGGATCATCTCGAGCGTGGCAAAGGCGCTGTGTCCTTCGTTGAGATGGAGCACCGAGGGGTTGATCTCCAGGGCCCGCAGGGCACGCAACCCCCCGACCCCCAGGAGCAGCTCCTGGCGAATCCTGACCCGGGCGTCGCCGCCATAGAGTCGCGCGGTCAGGGCGCGGTCGGATTCACTGTTCTCGGGCAGATTCGAATCCAGCAGCAAGAGCGTGGTCCGGCCCACCTCGACCCGCCAGATCCTGGCCCTGAGCACTCCGGTGGCCGTCTCGATCGCGATCTTCAGCGGTTGGCCATCCGAACCGATCACGCTTTCGATCGGTAGCAGATCCAAGTTGGTGTTGAGATACAACTCTTGCTGCCAGCCCTGCGCATCCAGCACCTGGCGGAAATATCCCTGGGCATACAAGAGCCCGACGCCGATCAGCGGAATGCCCAGGTCGCTGGCGCTTTTGAGGTGGTCGCCGGCCAGCACGCCCAAACCTCCCGAATAGATCGGCAGGCTCTCGTGCAGGCCAAACTCGGCCGAGAAGTATGCCACCGGACGCGACCGCAAGATCGAAGCGTGCACCCTCCCCCACGAATCGGTGTCCTTGAGGTATTCGGACTGCCGCCGGAAGGCGTAGTCGATTCGCGAGTCAAGCGCCATGTCGGTCGCCCGACGCTCAAGCTGTTCCGTCGGCAGCCGCTTGAGATACTCGACGGTATTGTGATCGACCTTGTGCCAGAGGTCGGGGTCGAGCTCTCGAAAGAGCGCGATGACGTTGGGCTGCCAGACCCACCACAGATTGCGGGCCAAGTCTCGAAGTTTGTCAACCAGTTGCGATTGACCCACCAAATCTCACCCCCCGTCAAATCGCGTTTCTGAGGAAACCAGACAATACCAGTGTGTCGAACGAACCTCAACATCCAGGCCGGGCGACGATGAACGGTCGTCGAGAACCCGGCCATCCCAAGGGATCATAGTATGTCGCAAGCCGCGCGGTTTGCCAAGACCCGGCCGTCGAACTTCGACCCTGCCTCGCCGCCGAGAACCGGAAAAGCCATCAGACAGTGGTGAACGCCCATGGTCCGGCAGTCACTGACAGAGAGATTTGGTGGAGGAGGGAAAGGGCTTGCGAGCGATCTCGAGGCGCGCCAGGGCACAGCAAGCTGTCAACATCGTGGGAGGTTAGGGTTTTCTGAGTTCATGATTTGCAAATTCCACTTCATTCGGCAATCTAGAATTTCTTCGTTGACAGGCCATGAACACTCGGCTACAATGTGGACTGACCAGTCAGTCAGTTCGAGAGAGTCACGCACGCATGCAAGAGCTCGGTGAGAAGAAATCGAAGCGGTGTTGCTCGGACGAGGAGGTTCTCGCCCGCAAGGAGGAGATCCTGCAGACGGCGACGGAACTGTTTGCCGAGCACGGGTTTTCCGATGCAATCACGCAGGTGCTGGCCGCTCGGCTCCAGCTCGGCAAGGGAACGATCTACCGCCATTTTCCCAGCAAGCGCGATCTTTTCCTGGCCGCGGCGGATCGGGTGATGAGAAAGATGCAGGAGAAGATCCTGGCGAGCATCGCCGGGGTCGAGGACGGTCTGGAGCAGGTATCCCGGGGCATCATGGCCTTTCTGTCGTTCTTCGCGGCGCATCCTGAATACGTGGAGCTGCTGATCCAGGAGCGGGCCCAGTTCAGGGACCGCAAGCGGCCCACCTATTTCGAGCATCGCGAGGTGAACGTCGTGCGCTGGCAAAAGCTCTACGCCCGGCTGATCGCCGAGGGCCGGGTCCGCGACTTGCCGGTGGAGCGGATTACCAACGTGGTGGGCAATTTGATCTACGGCACGATGTTCACAAATTACTTCATCGGACAGGCAAAACCAGTAGAAGAGCAGGCGCAGGAGATCCTCGACATCGTTTTCCGGGGAATCCTCACCGAAGCGGAACTGGCGCGGATGGAAGCCGTCGGGGCGGGGAATGGCACTCATCAAGCCGTGGCCGCAACATCGACGAACGCTCGGGGTCATTGAACCATTGGAGGCTTGGACACTCATGGACCGCCGCTTGTGTGCAGGTCTCGTGTTGCTCGCCGGCATGGCCGGGGTCGCCGGCTGCGGGCAGGCCGGCTCCCAGACCGCTCAGCCGCCAACGCCAGTAACCGAGGTCGTTTATGACACCCCGATCACCCGGGTCGTGACCGACTACGAGGACTTTCCCGGCCGGACCGACGCGATCTATACGGTCGAGGTCCGCGCACGAGTCTCCGGATACTTGAAGCGCGTCTATTTCCACGATGGTCAGGAAGTGAGAAAGGACGAGCCGCTCTTCCTGATCGATCCGCGTCCGTTTCGGGCCACGCTGGACCGACAAAAGGGAACCCTCGAGCAGGCCGAAGCGCACGCCAAACGTCTGAATAACGAGTACCACCGTGCCAAGCTTCTCTTCGAGCAGGGACGGGCGATCAGCCGTGAGGAATTTGATCGCTACGCCTTCGACCACGCCGAGGCGGAGGCGGCGCTCAGTACCGCCAGGGCCAACGTGGACCTGGCGCAACTCGATCTCGACTGGACGCAGGTCACGGCCGACCTGCCCGAGGGCGTCACGGGCCGGCTCAGCCGCCGCATGGTCGATCCCGGCAACCTGGTCAAGGCCGATGACACGGTGATGACGACGATCGTCAGCCAGGACCCGCTCTACGTCTACTTCGACGTCCACGAGCAGGCCATGCTGCGGATTCGCCGCTTGATCCAGGAAGGCAAAGTCAAGGCCAGGTCGGAGAAGGAGGTTTCCTTGTTGATTGGCCTGTCCGACGAGAAGGACAGCGAGGGGAACCCAGTCTATCCCCACCAGGGCATGGTGGACTTCACCGACAACCGCGTGGACTTGAACACCGGAACCCTGAGGTTCCGGGCCAAGCTTGCCAACCCCAACCAGATGATCTCGCCCGGACTCTTCGTGAAGGTGCGGCTGCCCATCGGCGAAGCCCACCCGGCGCTGATGATCCGCGAGCGAGCCCTCCAGTCCGACCAGGGTCTCAAGAAGGTTTTCGTGCTCCAGCCCAAAGATGACAAAGATGACAAGGGAAATCCTTACTTTATCAAGGATGCCGAGGGCAAACCGGTAAAGGATGCGACGGGCAAGCCGATCCAGGCTTACAAACCCGTCGCCGTCGATGTCGGCACCCCAGGCGTACTGCGGAACGGGTTCCGTGAGATCAGCGAGGGAATCAAGTCCGGAGACCTGGTGGTCACCGTGGGCATGCAGAAGATTCGCCTGGGAAAGAACCCGATCACCAAGCAAGACTACCTGGTCATAGCCCGGCCGTTCGATCCCGAGCGGGACTCGTCGACTCGCCCGGTTGCACGGCCCGCCGCCGATTCCACCGGCGGTTCTCCCGTTGCCGCAGCCGGGGCCACCGGAAAATCGCTCATCGGGGACCCCGCGGCAGTGCTCGCGGTCCCGGCCGCCGGCAGCCCCGCCGGCACGCCAAAGCAGTCCTCCCAGAGACCTGGGCCAGCGCCCGCCCACTCGTTAACACGCGCCGGCAACGATTCCGGATCCAGCGGCCGACGTGGGAGATGACAGGAAGTTTCCTGCGACCTGATCGCGAGTTCTCACTGTGTTCACTCGCTTCTTCATTGAACGGCCGATCTTCGCCTCGGTCCTGTCGATCGTGATCACGCTGGCCGGGGGGCTGGCGCTCCTGGCCTTGCCGATCGCCATGTTCCCTCAGATCGCGCCGCCCACGGTGTCGGTCACTTGCCAGTACCCCGGCGCCAGCGCGCAGGTCGTCGCCGAGACCATCGCCGCTCCCATCGAGCAGCAGGTCAACGGCGTCGAGAACATGATGTACATGTCGTCGGCCTGCACCAACGACGGCAACTATACGCTGACGGTGACCTTCAAGCAGGGCATCGACATGAACCTGGCCCAGGTGCTGGTGCAGAACCGGGTCTCGCTGGCCGTCCCACTGCTGCCGGACGTGATCAAGGCCACCGGCGTGACGACCAAGAAACGGTCTCCCGATATTCTGCTGGCGATCGGCATCTACTCGCCCGATGGCCGCTATGACCAGCTCTACCTGAGCAACTACGCCTACATGCGGATTCGCGACGAGATGGCGCGGCTGCCGGGCGTCAGCGACGTGACCATGTTCGGCCAGCGCGATTACAGCATGCGCATCTGGCTTGATCCCGACAAGCTGGCGCAGCGGAACATGACGGCCGGCGACGTCGTCCTCGCGCTCCGCGAGCAGAACCTCCAGGTCGCAACCGGGCAGATCGGCCAGTCGCCGATCGTCCGCGGGCAGCAAACCCAGGTCACCCTGAGCACGCTGGGCCGGCTGGTTGACCCCGACCAGTTTGAGAAGATTGTCGTGAAGACCACTGCCGACGGCAGGATGGTCCGGATCCGCGACGTGGGTTGGGTCGAGCTCGGCGCCAAGAACCAGGACATGAGCAGCTTGGTCGGCACCGTTGACGAGAAAGGCGAGATGCACCTTTACCCGGTCGCCAACCTCGCCATATTCCAGCTTCCCGATGCCAACGCGCTGGAGACGGCCGACCTGGTCAAGGCCAAGATCGCGGAGCTCAAGAAAGACTTTCCCGAAGGCGTGGACTACATGATCCGCTACGACACCACGCCGTTCATCCGCGAATCGATCCAGGAAGTGTTCAAGACACTGCTCGACTCGGTGATCCTGGTCGCCCTGGTGGTCTTGCTCTTTCTGCAAAACTGGCGATCGGCGCTCATCCCGCTGATCGCCGTGCCCGTGGCCATCATCGGTACCTTCGCGGTCATGGCGGCGTTCGGATTCTCGCTCAACAACCTGACGCTCTTTGGGCTGGTGCTGGCGATCGGCATCGTGGTGGATGACGCGATCGTGGTGGTCGAGTCGGTCGAGCACCACATCGAGAACGGGATGGGGCCCAAGCAGGCGACGTTGCAGGCGATGAGCGAGGTCTCGGCGCCGGTGATCGCGGTGGGCCTGGTGCTCTCGGCCGTGTTCATACCGTGCGCCTTCATCTCGGGGATCACGGGTCAGTTCTTCCGCCAGTTCGCGCTGACCATCGCCGCGTCGACGATCCTGTCGACCATCAACTCACTGACCCTGAGCCCGGCGCTCTCGGCCCTGCTCTTGCGGCCCCGCGTGAAGGGTCAGTACCAGGCACTGCCGCGACTGGCGTTCGTGGCCCTGGGGGCATGGCAAGGCTACGTCTGGCTCGGCCCCCACCTGCTGCCTTTCGTCCACAATTCCGGGCTGATGGGCCGGGTTGCCTCGGCCAGCCTCTTGCCCGAGG